>NZ_BBAD01000065.1 GCF_001311075.1 Secundilactobacillus similis DSM 23365 = JCM 2765 | reverse complement strand
GACCACAGCACTCAATGAAGCATGCTGTGGTCAAACTGTATGTCAGTTATTATAAATCATCCGTCATCTCATCATGCACCGCCTCAGTCTGTAACGCCTTGAGGTGTTCAAACAAGATGCCTTCACGAAGACCGCTGTTTGAAAAGGTGATGTGGTCTGAATCAAGATAGCGCATCAACAGCACTAATGGAATGAGACCACCAACGATGATGTCGGCTCGATCCTTGCTCAAGCCCGGAATCGCTTTACGTCCTTCTAAGTCCTGACTCACAATTCGTGAAAAGGTGTCATCGATGGCCTGACGACTTAGTCGATAGCCGTGGATGTCTTCGGAATCCAGAATGTTGTTGAAACGACGATTAATTTTCGCCATGGTTCGATTACTACCGCCTAGCCCGATGACGGGGAGGTTAAGGCCGTTTCGGAGCCACCAGACGTTATTTAAAATATCATTGAAGAAGGTCATGGCGTCAAAAAGTGAATTAGCCGTAATGGTGTCGGGCGATAAAAACTGCTGAGTCAGGTTAACGCTTCCCAGCGGAATACTAATCAGATGACTGATTGCGCCATTTTGAACGAGCACGATCTCAGAGCTTGCGCCGCCAGTGTCTAGGATAACGGCATTGGTTGAGGGTAACGTTTCGGTAACGCCAAGGTAGTCGTAATAAGCTTCCATGGTACCAGGAAGAACTTCGAGCGGTACCCCGAGTTGTGCCTCTGCAAGTTTAAGAAACTTTTTTTGGTTGCTGGCCTGACGGGTTGCGGCGGTTGCAACGGCTTTTAGATGTAAATTGTTGAGTCCGCTGTACACGGCCTTAAAGTCGTTTAACGCTTCAAGGGTCCGATCGATTGCTTCTGGTTGGAGCACCTTTTTGGGTCCCATGTTTTCAGATAAACGTACATATTGTTTCATTTGTTTGACGGCCTGTGTCGTGCCGTCGTTGTTGATTTGGGTAATGGTCATCCGGGCTGAGTTGGAGCCTAGATCAATCACAGCAAAGTTTTCCATTAGTCGGGGTCACTCCCATCATCATAGTTCAACGGATTAGGCTGGTTTTCTGGACTGAGCATGGGCTGAAATTCCGTCGGTTTAGCCGCTGCTTCCAGATGTTGATCACGGGCCACTTTAGCACTGGCTGCTTCGGCAAAATACGCTTGGGCGTCTAACGCCGTCAATCCGCGTCGATCAACACGACGGTAGGTATCGTCAGGTGTCAGTACTCGAGTCTTCAGGTTGTCGTTCCACATGGTATCGTAAATTTGATTGGCCTGTTCCTCAAGGTCTGATTGATTAATGGGGAAGAGAAGTTCTACCCGCCGATTCAAGTTACGGGTCATCAGATCCGCACTGGCAAGGTAGGTCGTTCGCTGACCATTAAAGTCAAAGATGTAAATTCGGCTGTGTTCCAAGAAACGACCGACGATGGAGTGAACGGTGATGTTATCACTGATGCCTTCGATGCCAACTTTCAAACAGCAGATACCGCGAATAATCAGGTGAATCTTCACACCTGCGTGAGAAGCACGGTAGAGGTGGGCAATCATCTTTTGATCTGATAGTGAGTTCATTTTCATCCGAATCGTGACGGGTTTGCCCTGTTTGGCGAGTGCGATGGCCTGATCGAGCTTATCATCGATAAATTCGCGAATGCCCTTTGGTGAAATGTGCAACTGGTGGAAGTAGGGCGGCTTTGAGTAGCCGGATAACATGTTGAAAATGTTAGTGGCATCGATGCCATATCGTTATTGGCGGTAAAGATGCCCATATCCGTGTAAAAGTGGGCGGTAACGTCGTTGTAGTTACCAGTTCCCATGTGCATGTATCGGCGAATATCACCCTGTTCACGACGGACAACGAGCGATAGCTTACAGTGGGTCTTCAAACCAATCAAACCGTAAATCACGTGACAGCCCATTTTTTCAAGTTGTTTAGCCCAGTGAACGTTATTTTGTTCATCGAACCGGGCTTTGACTTCGACTAAAACGGTGACCTGTTTGCCATTTTGAGCAGCTCGGCCAAGGTAACGAATGATTGGTGAGTCACCAGAAACCCGGTAAAGCGTCATTTTGATGGCTAAGGTGTCAGGATCAACGGAGGCTTGGCGAATAAATTCAACAACGGCGTCAAACTTATCGTACGGGTGTTGCATCAGCCAGTCGTGAGACCGAATCGCATCAAAGATGTTGTGGTTGTGATCCAACGCTTTAGCTTGGTAGGCAGTGAACTTCGGGTATTTGAGTTCAGGGTGGTTCACGACCGCACTGGCGAGCTTGTTCAAGAAGGTCAGGTCGACGGGGCCGCTTGTTTCATAAACGGCGTAGTCCGGGATGCTGAGTTGCTTGGTGAGGCGCTTCAGGGCTTTTTTGCTAATGGTGTTTTCGATTTCAAGCCGGATAACGTTCCCGTGTTCGCGAAGTTTAAGCTGTTGCTGGACTTCTTTGAGGAGGTCGGAGGTATCCTCTTCAGCGACATCAAGATCCATGTCTCGAATGACCCGGAACACGGCACTTTCAGTGACCTGATAATTGACGAACAGTTGACCAACAAAGGCCTTAATGATGTCTTCTAGAAGGATAAAGCTGTTTTCCTCACCGGGCAAACGAACCACTCGCGGAAAGACGTCGGGAATCTGGAGCGTTGCGTATAACTTGGTATCAGGATCATCGGCCTGAACGAGCTGAATCGCCAGGTTTAGAGTATCGTTTGCGATGAACGGAAATGGCCGCGAACTGTCATCAGCCATTGGGGTTAGGACCGGATAGAGTTCATCGTGAAAGTATCCTTTGATGAACTGGAACTGGGCATCCGTTAGGTCATCGATTGATTTTAGAAAAATGTTTTCCGAAACGATGGCCGGTAACAGTGACCGATTGAGGGTGTTATATTGTTTGACTAACATCTCGTGCGCCTGTTTGTTCACCGCTCGAAGCTGTTCTTCGGCGGTCATTCCGGATGCATCAGGTTTGGGATAGTCGACCGCCGCCAATTTGGCGAGTGAGGCGACCCGAACCATAAAGAATTCATCGAGGTTATTTTGGGTAATGCCTAAAAACTTTAGGCGTTCCAACAGCGGGTTTAGCTTATCCCGGGATTCTTCTAAAACCCGGTCGTTAAAGGCTAACCAGCTGAGTTCGCGGTTGGTGTAGTAGTTAGGATCATTGTAGTTTCGTTTACCACTCATTTTGCTGTCACGCTCCTTTGTTTAAGACGGGGTTTCAGACCAAAAGTTTCTTCAAAGAATCGACTCTTGAAGGCGAACTCCCAGTTTTCAAACGATAAATTGTCGTTGCTGAAGACGGTGATGACAACGGCTGGCGATTTGATGGAAACGGAGATTCGTTTGATTTTTTGCTGCCGGTCATCGTCCAGCGCATCCGCTAATCGCAGAATGGCCGCCAGCTTTGCAATCAATAACCGCTCAGAAGTGGCCATTTTTTGGAAGTGGCTTAAATCTTCACTCGGGGTGGTTGTGCTATGGTAACGGGTGATCGCCGCAATCAACTGTCGTTCGTGGACTGATAGTCCGACGATGTTGGAGTGCTGAATGATGTAATCAGAGTGTAAGTAGTGCTCGTGCGTATCAATGTAGGCGCCGACATCATGTAAAATCGACGCAACTTGCAAGAGTAACCGAGCCCGCTTGTCTAATTGATGAATTGGCTTCAACTGATCAAACAAGTGGAGCGCAAATTTGGTCACTAAGTGTTGATGAATCGGCTCCACGTTGTAGTGGTTGGCGATGTTTTCAGCAGCGGTAATGGTCTGTTCCGAAAAATCGTAGTTGCTAAAGCCGGCCCGAATGGACTCGTTAATGGCCAGACCATCGAGGACGGTGTTGTGTGAAAAATGCACGGAGGTTGCTTGTGTAAAGCGCAACAGTTTGCGCAACAACAGCATTTCCGGCAACAGGAGGGGGACTTCGGTTTCAGGAACGCCCAGTTGATCGATCAGATATTGATCAGAAGCGTCGACGACTTGGTCAAAAAGCGCATCGAACTCGTCAATTGATAACGTCGCCTGCTGCGTGGTGTTCAGGGTTAAATGGCTTAACGGCATTGACCCCAGTAAGATAACCTCACTAGGGCCGGCAATGGCTTCGCTAGGAAGTAACTGACTGACATCGGTCAGTTTACTATCGATGTAATCTCGAAGGACCTCCACTGAATTGGGGGCACTTTGACGTAGGCTTTGAAGATCTTCAGCAATTCGAACGGGACCCAGTGAAAAATGGGTCGAGTAAACGAAGGACAGGTCACAGAACTGGGTAATGCTTGTGTTCCCAGAATTGATACCAATAAAGTGAATCAGTTGGCCGCGCTTGGCGTGTTTCTCCTGTCGCAGATCCAGTAAGACCGCTTGGTTACGGTAGTAGGTTTCTTCACTGATCGATAGCCAGTGAATCTGAACCCCGGTCCGCAAGAATAGCTGGTCAGCGATGAAATCGGCATTCAAGGCACGCGATAAGGCTTCACTCCCCCAAAGCTGGTAGTCTGAAATCTGGTAATCGTTGATAATTTGGAGAAATCCCCGGAGCGCCGAGGACATCTGGCTCACTAACTCGAAGTTAATGGGTTGGTGCTGATAAAGGTCGTCGCCAACAGGGAGTTCTTTATGCACCCGTTCAATTGGTTTAAGGGTCTTCAGGTCAACAATGAGAAGTTCCAGACCCTGAACCGTCACGATCATAGTGCCAAAGTAGTGGTTTGGCATGACTATCGCCTCCATAAAACTTATTGAAATACTTGGTTGTCCATAATTAACTTACTAATGTGCTTTTCTGTCCGTTGATGTTCCGGTGGCAACGTCATGTAGTCGCCGTAGAGTCGGGTCAGAATGGCGTCGTAATCAACCGGCACCTTCACCGACAACGACTCAAAGGGCACCGTGTTAAAGCCGTACTCTCTGCGACGGTTAAAATTTCTTTGTCGTAGGCGTACTGTGAGGCAAGATTCTTGAGGTTAAGGAACGGTTCGGCGTTGTACTGACGCATGACTTGGTCGCGCTCTTGTTTGAGATCGGTGATCGATTCGATTTGGTCGGGATCGAGGTCGGGCTTGAGGCGCCGAAGTGGGGTTTCAATTAACCCGTAACCGGCCTTCAAGATAATGCGGCTATCGAGTAGTTTAAACCGCGTGATCTGATTACGACGACTAGCTGGGTCATCGGGAATTCGATCGAAGGGGAAGATATCGATGAACACCCCTTTACGCGCGTTGTTAGCGTTATTTTTCTCTTCAATATAAGTATAGCGATCCAGTAGCTTCATATAACTAAAACCGTAGTTATGGTCGGAATAGGCGGTTTGAAGAAAGTAGTGACTGTCGCGAAGTCGTGCCGGGGCGTATTTGGCGAACTGTTCATAATCGTTTCGGGTCATGCCAATATCCATGTCATCGTCCCAGGGAATGAAGCCCTTGTGACGAATGGCGCCTAGGAGGGACCCGCCGATGAGAAAGTAGTTTAATGATAAGTCGTCGCAAATGTCGATGATCTGTTTTAAGTTGCCGAGTTCAACTCGGTGAATACGGGTTGTTAAGTCGATGAGTGTTGCCTCCCTAGGTAAAGTAGTGAAACGACCGACAGCGAACAGGCGTCGCTGGCCAACTGGACCAGTTCGGGAGCAACGTTATCGAATCGTTGATTGATTTACCTTAATCTTACCATAGGCGGGCTGAAATGCACGGGTGGCAAGTCGCGTTTTTTTAGCTCAGCGAGTGGTAATTTAACGGGGTTAATGATAGGATACTAAGGGATATATTATAGAAAAATGGGTGGGAATTATGAAAGTTCAACAGTTGCTTGATGAATATATTGATGTGTATATCAAATCACTAAAATACCTGGATTCGTTTGTTTCAGAACCCGCAACGGCCTACAATTTGTCGTTTGAGCAGTACCTCATTTTGCACGACATCGCGGAGAAGAGTAACGTGACCCTTGCCCGAATTGCCGATAACCGCGGTGTGACCCGAAGTGCGATTTCACGGCAAATCAAAGTGTTGTTGAATCTCGATTACATTTATCAACAACGTGATGATAAGGATCACCGGCGTCAATACCTGCATTTGACCCCTCGTGGCCGTCAAATTGAAGAAATCGTGACCCAAAAGGCGAGCGACCGGTTTACCAGCTGGGTGAACATCTTTGGACAGGAAAAAGCGGAATCGTTGCTTGACTTTATTAAAGAATTCAGTGAAGTTGCCAAGCTAGAAAATAATGGTAAGGCCAGCGAATAGGCGCTACAAGCGAACGACTGGTTGTTGATTGGCGACCGTGAGCTGGACCAGTTAACCTCAGGAAGATTGAAATAGCCTCACATGTCTCGCAATGGGCATGTGGGGCTATTTGGTTCGTTGCGCCTAATCGACAACTTCTAGGGTGTAGTTACCGCTATTGCTGAGGAGTTTTGAGACTGGGCACCGTTTTTCAGCCTGATGAACGAAGTCAACGGCTTGATCATGGGAGATGCCCGGAATTTGAATCTTAGCATCAACTAAAAATTCGAGGCCGCCAGTCCCTTTGACCATCGTGACGTGAACCCGAACTTTTGCCCGGTGTGGGAGGTCGTTTTCGCGTTCAATTGCCTGTAACGTTGCTCCCATGCAGGTACTCAAAGAAAGACCAAGTAGCTGTTCGGGGTTGGCACCCGGCGTATCCTTTAGCGGATCACTAACGACGACGGCTAAGCCGTTTGGAATGTACGCTGCGCCGTTGAGGCCATCTTGATTAATGGCGTCCGTTTCGTATTTTTTAATGTATCGTTTACCATTTCGTTCTAGTGTCATACCAAATAACCTCCTAATGGTGTTAGTTTAACCGCTTTCAAAACTGAATTCAATTATTTATCACCGAAATTAGGCGGAACTAATTTTATCATTTCAGAGGTATACCAATTTTTATAATCTTTTTGATATATTTTAAATACTGTGTCGAGCAACAATGCGCAAAAGGACACTGATAAACACGTTATAACAACTTCTTGTTTTGACTGAGTTATTTAATAATTAACGATTAATAACTAGACCATTATTGATTGATGCGCTATAATAGGACTATCGAAGGAGGTTGGGCAGATTTAATTTATTTGGAGGGAATCAATAATGAGCATGATTGATTTCTCGAGCCATCCAGCGGTGCAACGCGCTTGGATGCACCAACTCGGCCAGCAGGGAGAGCTGATCGAACCAGAGGCGATGACTCGGTTTAAGGCCTTAGCTGAAGCGTATAACCGGCAGTATGGGGAACGCCGGGTACGCCCAAAGCTGAATCACGATTAGTTGTTGGCAATCGGACTGAATATGAGCTTAGATGATTAGGACAAATAAAGTGGGACGTTTAACCCAAGCTATTTTGGAGGTAGCTTGCGTTGAGCGTCCCATGTTAGTTTAGGGGGTTAAGTCGTGATTGGTGTTCATTTACTTAAATCGTGGGGTGCTTGCTATCCACATTTAACCGTGGTTTAATAAAATTAACGGACATCAACCTATGACTCGTCTGGTTGGTGCGAAACGAATTTTGACGAGCTTGGCATCATTGAGAGGAGTCAACGTGTTGTATAAAGTAATGGTTGTGTTGCATGATGAAGATGATTATATTCGGATGAACAAGGTGTACTTTGAGACCATGCCGGTTGCGGGACAGTACATTATTCACTCCGATGGGTTAGCGTACGTTGTTGAAGAGGTCACCAGTTTTGCGGGTTACGTCAGTAGCAAGGGCGCAACTACCATTTTGGTCGTTCACCAAGCACCAAAAGAAGCAGCTGTTAATCAGCTGTACGGAATTGATATTGAACGCGACCTTGATGATCCTGAAGAGGGATAGTCAAAACACAATGCGTGTCCATAAAAACTGAATAAGTGAAAATACAAAATAATGCCGCGAATTCCTCAACAATAGGAATCCGCGGCATTATTTTTATCTTGTCTACAGAAGACTAGAAGAATCGGTTCGTTCGAGGATCAATCCCAAAGGAATGCGCCTGTAGGTAACTTAAAACGGCGGGATCGTGAACTTGTTGAACGTCCTTAGGGGTTACGGGACGGACTTGGTTATCGTCAATGTGTGGCTGTGAGTGGTGATCATTAAATTGGTTCGCTTGCATATGTGTCACTTCCTTAATCAATGTTGCCACCATTATAGCGGGGGTGATTGGAAAAGGGGAGGAATATGCACCTTTTTTTCGAGGATGAATTAAAACGTCATGACTTTGCTGGTATTTCGGTTATTTAAAGATATTGTATGTAGAACTAAACTAGTCGACATGACCGATAACCGTTGATGTTTCGGGTGATTCGGCTGGTTAAACTGTGTCATGCCAATTAAGAAGAGAAGAATCGTTAATAATAGAACAAAGAGTTCAACTAGTACATTTTTCAAAACGAACCTCCTCAAGCTAAACTTGCACCAAGCGCTGCTAGTAAGACGCCACCAAATGCCGTGAGTGCTAAGTAACCAATCGCAAGCAATCGACGTTTATTAAACAGGGTCACGACTTCGTTACTGAACGTTGAAAAAGTGGTGAAGCCGCCCATAAAGCCGCTCCCAACGAGCCAGATGGTGGTCGTTGCGGCGAACGCACCAGCTAAAACCCCAAGTGCAAAAGCACCGCTAAGATTGATGACCAGGGTTGCGAGGGGGAGTGGCACCCAATTGAAGATACGATTACCAAGTTGGGTGATACCAAACCGACATACGGCACCGATGGCACCAGCGAGGCAAATCAGGATGGTTATCATCATTGAAATCGCCGCCCTTCAACCCATTTGTGACTAAGCTGACGCCCCCAAAGGGCAGCCAGACACCCACAAAATAGACTACCAGCAAAGTAAAGTCCGGCAAGTAGGCCCCCTGCCTGTTGCATAAGCGTGACGGTGTCCACGCTGAAGGTTGAAAAAGTGGTAAAACTGCCAATTAGACCGACACTTAGGCCACTGAGAATTGCCGGACTAATCGGTAGCAATCGTGGTAGGGCCTGAGTAATTAAGGCAAGTAAGAGCGAGCCAAGCACGTTGATGCAAAAGATGGTGAGGTAGTGATGGGTGCCTAAAAGCGTGGTTAACCCAAGACGGATTGCACTTCCCAGAAACCCAAAGCCAAAGATGGCAATGATTCGTTTTAACATTGAAAGCCTCCTTTTCGGATTAAGAATATTTATTTAGTCTAGGCGTCTGTGGGAGAAACTTCAAGCAGGGGAAGGAAAGTTTGGCATCGACGATTCGAAACGGCACTAATCTGATCATAATCAGGGTGCCGGTTCAGTAGTAATTGATGTGAATCAGTTATTTCACTCCCTCACAATTTAGTTACAATTCCGTGTCAGCCGTTGTCTTCCGAAGGGGTGCATGCTATTTTTGATAATAAACAAGGAGGATCACATGACAAATACACAAACAAAGTCTCAACGCGCGGTCTTCGTGATGATTGCCTTTTTAATGGCGATTTTCGGTCTCATGACCACCACAACGTCCGCGTCAGCAGCGAGTTATAGCGTTGTCAGCACCACGTCAATGACGTCGACTGCTTATCACCGCACTTCCGCTTCCGGAGCGGTTTACAACTTGACACACACTAAGAAATTGGCAAGCTTGTCAAAGTACCCCAACACCACTTGGTACGCGACAAAGAAGGTCGTCTTAAAGCATGGCTCAACTAAGGCCATTTACTACGCGGTTAAAAATGGTGCCGGCACCGTTTCCGGTTACGTTTGGCACAAGTATTTAACGGCTGGTAAGGCGCCACTTTCGTTGAAGTATGCCAAAGCGGCAGTTGCAATGAACGCCTCAACGGGGAAGGTGCTTTGGTCAAAGAACGCCAACACCCCACGGGCAATCGCTTCGGTTTCGAAGCTGATGACCCTTTACCTCGTTGAACAAAAAGTTGACGATACCAGTGCAACCTGGGATTCTAAGGTAACAACCAGTTATTCAGGCTTGAAGTCAATGGGGAACTCAAGTACCTATGGTGGCTTTAAGTTTACCAAGAACAGTTACACGGTTAAGCAATTGTACGATGCCGCGTTGATCGAATCATCGAATAACGCCGCCATCGCGCTTGGTCAGTGGGTTGCTGGTGGGTCAACACCAAGCTACAACACCAAGTTTATCAAACTGATGAACGCCCAAGCAGCCAAGTGGAACCTCGGTAAGGCCAGCTTCGTTTCGGCTAATGGGATGGAACAATCAGCCCTTCGCTCATATGGCTACTCAGTCAGCGGTGGCGATGCCAACTTGGTATCTGCCAAGGACGTTGCGCTCATTGCTAAGCACCTGATCAACGACTACCCAGCCGTTTTGACGGATGCTAGCAAGGGCTCACTCACTGTTGCGGGTCAACTATGCTACAACTATAATAACCTGTTACCAGGTCGGAAATACTACCAAGCTTCCCTCAACGTGGATGGCCTGAAGACCGGCTACACCGGACTTGCGGGTTACTGCTTCGTTGGAACGGGTAAGAAGAGTGGGCACGATCGGTTGATCACCGTTGTGCTTCACGATGAAGATGAATTTACCGAAACGCGGTCATTAATGAACTACGTTTACAATTCAAACTTAATTTAACCGACAGCACGACTAAAGGCGTTGCTGAGTCCTAGTCTGGACTTGGCAACGCTTTTTAAATTTCAAGTAAAAAAGAACCGCAATGCCTCAAGGACATGGGTTCTTCTTCGTCGCGCTAATATTCGGTAATCGTTTCATCCTCTGAAAGTTCCAACCAAAGGGTCAGGGCCAACGGGTTGAAGTTGGACCACGATGACATGTTTTGGTAGGCGCGTTCTAACAGGGTGCTCTTTTTGTGTTTTTTCAGCTCATCGAAAAGGGTCAACACAAACGGATTATCTTCTAGGTCGGACATGACCGTTGGCATATGGTGTTGCCATTCGGCAATCAAATCTTGGTAGATGAGTAACTTACGTGAATTCTTAATCGTAAAATCAACGCCTTGTTGGCGCAGTTCTTCAATATAATCTTGATACTCCTGCATCACAGCATCGCGCGCGTTGGTCCACTGTTGCTCGTTGTATTTTGGTAATTTTGTCATGTTATCCCTTCTTAATGAAAAAATAATCATCCGGGTGCTGCTCAACAGACGGATGAAGTGATAATGATGGGTAACCGGTTGCTGTCTACAACTCAGACTAATGGCTTTGGTGAGATTTGTCAAATTAAATCCAGTGTTAGTCGCAATGACGAAATCAGGAACCGGTATTTAATGGATAAATTGCGAGAACGCGCTTAATAAATAATTAAATATCATAAAAGTAATTGACGCTAAATGGAGATTTTTCTATACTGGTAGGCAATACGTTAAAAATGAACGAGTTTGAGAGGGTTTTACGATGGATGTGCAACAAATGATACGACAACAATTAGTGGCTATCGGAACAATGTCCTTGCTGGCGGTGGCGTTACCCGCTGGACAAAGTCATGCGGCAACGGTGACCGCTAGTGGCGCAGCCGTAACGAATACCACTAAAACGACAACGAGTAGCACGGTGACGATTAAACGACTCACGAGTATTAACGCGCATCCCTACGCGTTAAGGGCCGGTGCAACGTTATATAAAACCGCAACCTTGAAATCAGGAAAGGTCGCTGGCAGCAAGTTTGCCCGAACGACTTGGTACCGTAATGAGGTCGCAACACTTAGCGTTAAGGGAAAGACGCGAACGGCGTACCGGGTAACGAGTGCCAACCGGCAGTCAACCTACTGGGTATTAGCAACGCAGCTTAAATCAGTCTTAAGTGCCTCCTTTAACCTTAAGTTGGCGGGTGCGGGCAGTACGTTCACGACTACCAAAATTGGCGTGTTAGGTGATTCAATTCCCGATGGCTGGATGGCAGTCATTTCTACCACGTGTCGTATCCTCGTTGGACGGCGAAGTACCTCGGATCGGCTTACAAGGTAACGGATGATGCCTTTCCAGATGCAACGATCGTTGGGCAACGTTGGAAGACGTGGCAGGGGCTTAGCCGGCCTCAAGATCTGGGACCGGTGATCAATGCCAATAAAAAGGCCTTAGCTAAAATGGATATGATTTTGATCAATATTGGGACCAACGATTATGCGAATGGGTCAGGTTCTGGGAGTTTGAGCAATGTGATCGCACATTTGAAGTTGCGATTAAAGACGGTTCAAAAAATTAACCCAACGGCAACGATTTACGGGATTTTACCGCTAACTCGGTATGGTTATAACGGTATTAACAAGGCCCACGTTCGCAATGATCAAGGCTACACGTTAAATCAACTTCGCGTTGCGGAACAAAAGCTTTACCGGCAAATGGGCATCAAGGTCGTTAATTTTAATGCGATTGCCCCCAACGTGATTACGGACGCAAATCACCGTTACACATTGCAGGATCAAATTTTACATCCATCAGCACAAACAGCTCAAAAACTGGGTTATGCGTTGGCGAAAAAGATTTTGGCGGATGAAACGAATTATTAATCGACTAGATTGTCAGCCTTCAAAAAGCAGATTAGCTCGTGATGAGCCAATCTGCTTTTTGAATTTAGCTTGATGTTTATTAGAAAACGCGTAGAATTATCATTTAAACTACATATTATAATGAGGTGATCGACCATGGTTCAAGTAACTTATCAACTCGCGACTGAACCAGAGACGTTCGCAACGGCTAAGCAGTTAATTTTAGATTATTCTGCTTCTCTGGAATTGGATTTATCCTTTCAACATTTTGACGACGAACTTAAGCGATTAGCGATTGAGTACGCGGCGCCACACGGGGCGTTGATTTTAGCAAGGGTTGATGGAAAGCCAGCAGGTGTGATTGCAGTTCATCAATTTGCAGACTCGATTGCAGAAATGAAACGCCTGTACGTTAACCCAGCGTACCGTCAATTAGGTATTGGCCACCAACTAGTGATGCGGTTATTGAAGGTTGCTAAACAACTCGGGTATCAGGCAATTCGCTTGGATACATTGCCCACTATGAAGGGGGCACAAAAGCTGTATGCGTCAGTGGGCTTTAAACCAATTGAGGCCTACCGTTTTAATCCAGTTGCGGGCACCGTATTTTTAGAATGCCAGCTTTGAGCGGTTCCCAATTAGGCAATTTACTTTTCAGTCCCGGTCAAGTATGGTAGACTATTACTTGGTCTTAAATATGGGGACGTTATGGATTCGACAGGTATAGGTTGAGTCCGGACTGCGTTTCGTAGCGAGGTTCTACGTTAAAACCCTCACCTAAATTTTAACTGCAAATAACAGTTCAAAATCTTTCGCATTAGCTGCCTAATAAGCGCTAAGTGAAGATCCGCCTGACTTCGCCCATGAGGCAGATACGGGTCCTAAATTGAGTGGGCTTACGCTAACGGCTCCCATCTGAAGTCGTTAGAAGAGACTAATCAGGTTAGCTAATCATGTTTGGCCCTGACAGGCGGCGAATTGGTTAGCGAAACTCAAGTAGTCTGAATATAAGCGTAGAGGTTCGGATGGCAATATGCTTGGACGCGGGTTCGACTCCCGCCGTCTCCATTATATAGAAAATGCTTGTAGCTAATGGCAGTTAAAACGCCAGTGGTACAAGCTTTTTATTTTTTATACTTTGTTTCAACACGATTAAGTAACAATCAATGACAATCATTTTGACAATCACTAATCACATATTTAAAATTTAATTGCCAGCCTTGAACAGGGAGAGCATCCGCGAATAACGGATGCTTTTAGTTTGCTTCGATTTTGGAAATGGCATTCAAAAGGGCATTCAAAAATTAATTTTATCGGCTTAATCAAAAAAGCTTCGGTAATGGGCAACTGCCACTACTGAAGCTTTTTTCGTTAATCACTAAATTATGAAATCAGTTTAAAGTGTTTCAACCCGTTCACAATACCGTGATCGACATTCGCGGTCGTCACGTATTCGGCCACATCCTTCACGTGGTCATCGGCGTTGCCCATGGCAATTGCGTGATCGACAACGTCAAACATGGAAAGATCGTTGTTGCCGTCCCCAAATGCGTAGGTTGGCAGATCCTGATACTCAGGAAGGGCAAGTAGTTGCTTGATGCCAGTTTGCTTGGAGCCGTTCGGAACAACAACGTCCATGCTATAAGGCGTTTGGCGATAGAAGGCGAGTTTCGTTTTTAAAGGCCTCGCGGTAGCGTTCATCATTTTCTGGTAACGTCAAAACCAGCATCATATTGATGGGGTTAAACTGCCAGTAAGTTGGATCGATGATCGGCACGGGGGTGTTGATGTAGTGGTAACAGTTGCGGGCCACGTCCGTTAAGCGGTCAATCCGAGCAGCAGCATGGTTCAAAACTGCGTAAGCATCGCCGTTAGTGCTGGTCATTGTGGTTAAGCGCTCGATCACCGCCTTGTCGAGTGGTGTTGAGTAAATTGGTTTGCCATTGGCGACAACAAAGGTCCCGTTTGCCGAAACTAGCGTATCAATGTTAGTTTGATCAATAATGTGACGAATTTCAAATAAGTTTCGGCCGGTCGCGATAACCGGAAGAATGTCGTTTTGTTTAAGTTGTTGGATGGCTTGGATCACGTCTGCGTCGAGTTCGGTTTTAGCGTTTAAGAGGGTACCATCTAAGTCGAAAAAAGTGAGTGCTTTAACCATGTGATTAGATCCTTTCAGTTCGAGTAGTTATTCCCAATTGTAGCATGTTTCGAAGCTTATCGGGGATGGTTGCTGAATCACAGTGACGGATTTCGAAATTTGGTTAATTTTTTTAGGTTTCTCGTGTGAACTTTCGGGCAGTTCGGTATAATGGACGTAAACGATTGCAGTGATGAAGGGACCACGTTAATATAAACGTGGTAATCAGAAGAAATCGATCCGGTCAGATTAAGTGACCATAGCTGTACGTTGATAATGGGGGCTAGCACCGTGAAAATTTTGATGATTGAAGATAATAAATCAGTATCAGAAATGATGCAGATGTTTTTCAAAAAAGAAGACTGGGACGCGCACTTTGCTTATGACGGCATTGAGGCAGTCAAAATATTCAAAGAGTGCCCTGAAGAATGGGACATGATCACCTTAGACTTGAACCTACCTGGCATGGACGGCATGCAGGTCAGTGCTGAGATTCGTAAGACGTCACCAACTGTGCCGATTATTATGTTAACGGCGCGAGATTCAGAAAGTGACCAAGTGTTGGGGCTTGAAATGGGGGCGGATGATTACGTCACCAAGCCATTTAGTCCGATTACGCTAATTGCTCGTATTAAGGCACTCGATCGGCGGGCGAAGTTGGGTGGTAACATGGCCAGCGAACCTGAACCCGCTCCGGTCGTTGAAGCCGCACCACAGCCTGAAGCAAGTAAGTATGAAATTGATACAGGTAACTTCCAGTTAAATAGCAAGACGCGAGAGGCGTACCTCAACGGCAAGCAGATTTTGGATCTAACGCCTAAGGAATTTGACTTACTCAAAACGTTGGCGCAAAAACCGCGGCAAGTCTTCTCCCGTGAACAACTGCTGCAACTGGTCTGGGATTATGAATACTACGGTGATGAACGAACGGTTGATGCACATATCAAGAAGCTACGGCAGAAGATCGAAAAAGTGGGTCCTCAGATCATCCAAACGGTTTGGGGCGTTGGTTACAAGTTTGACGACAGTGGAGCTGAGGCGTAATGCGACTGGTCTATCAACAAATGTTGGCCTTTTTTGCGGTCATTGCCTCGGTCCTACTACTATTAGGGCTTTCTTTTAGTAGCATGACCAAGGATATGGTTTATCAAAATACCTGGACGAGTTTGGAGAAGTATGCCAATAGTCTGGTGGAGCAATCCGTGCGCATTTCGGCTGGTGACCCCAAGCGAGTGTCATTTGACTCGGAATCGCTGTTGAATAGTGAAGTGCTCTTGCGAAATCAATCGATGCACTTCACGATTTATAACCGAGATAACACCGCGGTTTTTCCGGATAATGTGTATATTTCAAAAATCAAAGCCAGTGATTGGAAGAAGTTGAATCGTGGTGAGATCGTCCAACGCGTGACGGATCGGCAAACGAAGACGGCAAGTGGCAAGATCGAACCGGCGATGACGGATGTGTTAAAACCGTATTTTTACACCGATAAACAAAATAAGCGTCACTTAGTTGCGGTCGTTAAAGTCGGGGCTTATATCTCCAACATTAATTCGAATATCGCCAAGATCAATTCTAATTTAACCAAAGCACTGGCGGTTGCCAGTATCGTTGCGTTGTTGTTGGCCTACTTTATCTCAAGGTATCTGACGTTGCGGATCAACCGACTACGGCGAGCGACTAATCAAGTGGCGCGAGGCGATTACGATGTTCAGTTGCCGAGTCAAAACCACGACGAAATCGATGATTTGGTTAATGATTTCAACAACATGGCGTTTTCGCTTCAAGCGTCGCGCAAGGAAATTGAACGGCAAGAAGAGCGACGGCGGGCCTTTATGGCGGATGCCGCCCACGAGATGCGAACACCGCTTACGACGATCAATGGTTTGCTGGAGGGACTCGCTTATGACGCAATTCCTGAAGATAGCAAGGCTCAAAGCATTGAACTGATGCGTAATGAAACGAAGCGGTTGATCCGGTTGGTTAATGAGAATCTGGATTACGAAAAGATTCGCAATAACCAAATTGCGCTGAATAAGCGTGAATTTAACGCCATGACGCCGCTGAGAACCTTAGTGGAACAATTGCAGCAGCGCGCTGAAGCGAAACACGATACGTTGACGGTTAACGGCCTCGATGAGGTCCCGGTTTATGCAGACTATGACCGCTTCGTCCAAATTATGTTTAACATTACGGCGAACGCAATTCAGTTTACCGATAATGGTCAAATTACGATTTTGGCACAACGTGGTAATCACGGCAGTGTCTTTAAAGTTTCGGACACCGGCATTGGGATGACGGATGAACAGCTTGCAAACATTTGGGAGCGCTATTACAAAGCAGATCCGTCGCGAACAAGTACCAAATACGGTGAATCTGGCCTCGGCCTAGCGATTGTGCATCAATTAGTATTATTGCACCAAGGTCGCATCGATGTTATGAGCAAGAAGGGTGAGGGACAACTTTTACGATTGTTTTACCAGACCCGAAAAATAGTGAAGCAATGAGCACCAACCAATAAAATAATTAAGAAAAAAAGGATTTTGCAAAAAGTCCTTTTTTTTCGCTCGCTTTCTAGTAAAATGAACATTATGAAAAACAATAAAAGCGCTTTCAGAAACTAAGAGAGAATTTGAAGCGGTTGAAAATATAGAACGGAGTGAAATTCATGGCAGTGTTGTTAGCGTTGATCCTGCAATTTGTTGGGGGAGTATTGGATTAATTAGTGGTAAGTTAGGTGGGACCTCTTACCAGCAAACCCTTGGGATGACCATCGGGGCCTTTTTATTTGGGATTTTTAGTATCGTTTACTTCCATCCTCAAATGACGACGACCGTTTGGTTAGTCGGGATCGCATCTGGTTTATTCTGGTCAGTTGGTCAATTCCAACAATTCCAATCCATGAAGGCGATTGGAATCTCCGTAACCGTTCCGGTATCAACCGGGATGCAATTGGTTTGTACGACGTTAGCTGGTGTGTTGCTGTTTAACGAATGGACGACTGCCCGGATGCTTACATTAGGAAGTTTGGCAATGATTTCCTTGATTGCAGGTATCGTGTTCACGTCATTACGAGATAAAGCTGGCAATGCCAACCGTAGCGGTAACTTTAACATGTCTGCTGGGGTTCGGGCGTTGATCTTCTCAACGATCGGTTACACCCTCTACACAGTGATCGTTAACATGTCACACGTTGATTCTAAAGCTGTTTTATTCCCACAATCAATCGGGATGGTCATTGGCGCCTTGATTTTCGCGGCTCGCAACCACCCATTTGGCAAGCCAATGGTCAAAAACATCGCAACTGGGTTAGTTTGGGGTGTTGGGAACTTCTTCATGTTCATGTCGATTCCAGCTGTTGGGTTAGCTATCAGTTACTCATTAGCACAAAGTGGGATCATCATCTCAACCTTTGGGAGTATCCTCTTACTGGGCGAGCACAAGACCCGTCGCGAGATGGTTTACATCACGATCGGCTCAATTTTGGTTATTGCTGGTAGTGCGATCCTCGGAATTCTTAAATAAATGTGGTCTAGTCCATTCATTTTTGGGGTAAAATCGGGTATAATAGAACTGATCCTAAATAAAGTGAGGTAAGTTTAATGGCACACATTTCCTTTGACGCTTCAAAACTTGATAAGTTCGTACACGATAACGAATTAGGTGAGATGCAAGCGTTAGTGAATGCAGCGGATGAAGAATTAAGAACGGGGTCCGGCGCCGGAAGCGATTTCCGCGACTGGTTAACGCTCCCTAAAGATTATGATCACGAGGAATTTGCTCGCATTAAGGCAGCTGCCAAGCAGATTCAATCAGACTCTAAAGTGTTAGTTGTGATTGGAATCGGCGGGTCATACTTAGGTGCTAAGATGGCCGTTGACTTCTTACACGATACGTTCTTTAACTACCTACCAGATGACCAACGTGAATTCCACAAATTTTATTTGCCGGGAACTCCATTAGCCCATCGTACTTGCACGATTTGATCCACTTGATCGGTGACCGGGACTTTTCAGTCAACGTGATCTCGAAGTCTGGGACCACGACTGAACCTTCGATTGCTTTCCGAGTATTCAAACAAATGTTAGTTAAAAAGTATGGCGAAGACGGTGCGAAAGCTCGGATCTACGCAACGACTGATAAGGCCCGCGGTGCGCTGAAGCAAGAAGCTGATGCAGCCGGCTACGAAACCTTTGTCATTCCTGATGGCGTTGGTGGCCGTTACTCAGTGTTAACTGCCGTTGGTTTGTTGCCAATCGCAGCTTCAGGTGCTGACATTGATCAATTGATGACCGGTGCCGCTGATGCCATGGACACTTATACGGATCCAGATTTGACCAAGAACGAAGCTTACCAATACGCCGCTTACCGGAACATTTTGTACCGGAAGGGCTACACGACTGAACTCTTGGAAAACTACGAACCAAACCTCCAGTACTTCGCCGAATGGTGGAAGCAACTGATGGGCGAGTCTGAAGGGAAGAACGAAAAGGGCATCTACCCATCTTCAGCTAACTTCTCAACCGACTTGCACTCATTGGGTCAATACATCCAAGAAGGGCTTCGGAACTTGATGGAAACCGTTATTTTTGTTGATAAACCAACGAACGATATCGATATTCCAAAGGAAGCCGAAAACTTGGACGGGTTACAATACCTCGAAGGCGAAACGATGCACTTTGCGAACACCAAGGCGTTCCAAGGGGTAACGTTAGCCCACACTGATGGTAACGTGCCTAACATGAGCGTTCACATTCCAGATCAATCAGCCTACACGTTAGGTTACATGATCTACTTCTTTGAAGTTGCCGTTGCCATTTCTGGTTACTTGAACGGGATCAACCCATTCAACCAACCAGGGGTCGAAGCTTACAAGACCAACATGTTTGCACTTTTGGGCAAGCCTGGGTTTGAAGCGCTTGGTAAGGAACTGAACGAACGACTTTAATTTAACGAATTAAATCGAATGATAAAAAGCATCTCGAAGTCAGCTGACTTTGAGGTGCTTTTTTTGGTTGATATTTGA
>NZ_BBAD01000064.1 GCF_001311075.1 Secundilactobacillus similis DSM 23365 = JCM 2765 | reverse complement strand
AGAGCTATGTATAAGGGCGTCCCAAGTAAACCTACCCAAAACCGGTAGCTTCACTTGGAACGCCCTTATACGCCGCTCTCTAACCGCTTCTCCTCACGCTCTATTCCTGCGCCCGATACCGGCTCGGCGACAACCCAGTATACTTCTTAAACGAAGTCGAAAAGTAGTAAATATTTTGAAAACCAACGGCAACCGCAACGTCTGCGATCGATGCCGAGGTGTTTAATAACATCCGCGCCGCTTCTTCCATTCGGTACTGCATCAAGAACTCTGCTGGAGAAAGCCCGATGGTTTGACGGAGCACTCTTACTAGGTAGTTGGCCCGCTGGTCGAAGTGGTTGCTTAACGTTGTTGCGGTAATTTTGTCGCGGAAATGCTTCTTTAAGTACTGTTGAATCGACAGCGACAACTGTGTCAGTTCGTTTTGTGCATTATCCTGCGCCTGCAACTTCGCCAACAGTTGGATGAAGAGTTGTTGCGATTCAAAGAACTGCTTTGATTGGCAGTTATATTCCTTGGAAACCAGTTGATCGACCAGTTTATAAATCGCGTCTGGTTCCTTCAGTGCCCGCCGCTGCATCAAAAACAGCGTCTGAACGGGTACTGGCGGATGGAGCATCAGTGACTTCATTGAGTTTTTAGCCGGCGTTAACCCGGCCTGCACATGCCAATCACCGGCAACGTAGCCGTAGATCCAGTCCAGCGCTACCTTTCCCGATTTGGCCCACCACACGTACTTGTGATGACCCGGCATCATAATGAAGACTTCGCCAGCATTGACCTGTTGTTCCACCCCGTCTTGGACCATCATGAGCTGTCCCTGGCGCACAAAGGCAAACACAAAGTATTCCAAATGCACCTGATTCTGCTTGCCAGCATCCGCAGTTAAGTCAATGTGCCGGCCCTCAATAAAGGTCGGCAACGGTAAGCAAGACAGCGACAGATATGCGGTCTGTGTCATACGGTATTCCTCCTCGTCAACGCCACTTTTTCGTTAGAAATCTAACGTTCGGTTGTTGAATTACCTTTATGATAACATGATTTCGTCAAGAGTCACACTGTTTGACCTTCAAATTTTTCACAAAATTTACTGATATTAAAAAAGCTATAAATCCATTAACCATAGGACTTATAGCTTTTTAATATTTTTATTTTTGCAAAAATTCACTAACTATTTGCTGTACCGCTTGGTTATCTTCGGGCTTTCCAATCGAGATTCGGAGCCACTCATCACCTAGACCAGTTCGGACTAAGTAACCGTTTTGGAGCAACTTTTCGGCTAAGTCAGCAGCGCCTTCGATTCGCATAAAGATAAAGTTAGCCTGCGGTTCATAGAAGGTAACGTCCTGTTCAGTCAAGAACGCCGTCCACTTCTCCCGTTCAGCCGCAATCGTCTGCACAACTTGATCCACAAAGCCTTGATCCTTGTAGGCCGCTTCGGCCGCAATTTCCGCAAAACTACTTAAGTTATACGGCAACCGAACCGTCTGCAACGTGCTGGCCAACGCTGGCGCAACCACTGCGTAACCCACGCGGAAGTTCGCTAATCCGTAGGCCTTGGAGAACGTCCGCAGCACAACTAGGTTACTGAATTTTGACATCAACGCTAACGCCGATGGATTGGCCTCGGCCGTCACGAAGTCGATGTAGCTTCATCAACCACCACCGTTACCCGTTCTGGCACCTTTGCCAAAAAGGCTTCGATGGCGTCTCGCATCGTATACGTCGAGGTTGGGTTGTTAGGGTTGCAGAGCCAAATCATCTGGGTTTTATCCGTTACCGCAGCAGCTAACGCATCCAAATCGGTTTCCCCGGCATCGGTTGCAGGCACGTCCACCAACTTGGCACCTTCAATCGCTGCGTGCAATGCGTACTCTGAGAAGGTTGGTCGGGTCAAGACCACTTCATCATCCGGCGCAATAACGTCCGCGAGAGCAGTTGAATGATCTCATCCAGCCCATCGCCAAACACCAGCGTTGCTGGATCAATGTTCAACCGTGCCGCAATCAGCTGGCGTAATCCGTTCACGTTACTATCCGGATAACGGTTGGCATCCGTAAAGTTCCAGGCCCGGAGTGCTTCACCCACCTTAGGCGAGGTCCCAAAGGCATTTTCATTCGCCGACAACCGCACCAACTTATCGAGGCCACGTTGTTGTTTTAATTCAGCCAGCGTTAATTCTGGCGTGTACGCCGTTAACTTTGAAATGGCTTGTTTGACCATGTCGACCCCTCCTTATAACTCTTGAATGTCGCGTCGTTCCTTGGTTTTGCTCATGAGGCCTTCGCGTTCGGCCAGTTCACGTTTGATTTGATCAACGCTGATGCCACGGTCAACCATCAACACGAGAATGTGGTAAGCCAAATCGGACACTTCGTAGATAAACTCGTCGTCACTGTCGTTCTTGGCAGCCACGATGACTTCGGTAGACTCTTCGCCGACCTTCTTCAAGATCTTATCTAAGCCCTTTGTAAACAAGTAATCCGTGTACGACCCTTCTTTAGGGTTCGCCTTCCGGTCTAAAATTAATTGGTACAGTTCGTCTAAATCCTGCATAGTATCCCTCTTTCGTTAGTCCAGTTCAATATCGCGGTAAAAGCAGCTGGTGTGCCCGGTGTGGCACGCAGGGCCTTCGGGAATCACCCGCACCAGCAACGTGTCTTCGTCACAGTCGATCTGCATCGCTACAATTGCTTGTGTGTTACCACTCGTTTCGCCCTTGTGCCAGTATTCTTGCCGGCTACGAGACCAAAACCAGGTCTGCTTCGTCTCAAGGCTTCGTCGGTAACTTTCAGCGTTCATGTACGCCATCATCAGCACCCGGTCGGTGTTATCATCCACCACGATGGTGGGGATCAAACCGTCCGCGGCCCCTTCAAAATTCGGTTTTAACGTACGATCACTCCGTCCTCTCTAAGCGTCTGTTTCACATCACTAATCGTCAGTTCGCCAAAGTGAAACACGGAGGCGGCCAAAGCAGCGTCAACGTCGGTTTCGTCAAATACCTCGGTGAAGTGTTCCAACTTACCGCAGCCACCCGATGCAATGATCGGCACGTTAACAGCGGCAGTTAAGGCCTGGTATAGTTTCAGGTCAAAGCCTGATTTAGTCCCATCCTTATCCATACTGGTCACCAGCAATTCGCCGGCGCCAGCGGCCACGCCCTGTTTCGCCCACTCAATGACGTCTAAGTCGGTCGCTTTGCGGCCACCGTTCACGTAAACCACGTAACGACCAGCCTCAGCATCCCACTTACTATCGATGGCAAGCACGATACACTGACTACCAAATTTTTCGGCGCCTTCAGTGATCAACTCAGGGTTGGTCACGGCAGCGGAGTTCACCGCCACCTTGTCCGCACCAGCTTTCAACAGCCGTTGCATATCATCAACGCTGTGAATCCCACCACCAACGGTCAGTGGCATAAACACCTGACTGGCTACTTTTTCAATCGTATCCACGATGGCTTTGCGTTTTTCATTGGTTGCGGTAATGTCCAAAAAGACTAGCTCATCCGCGCCCTGTTCCTCGTAAGCTGCCGCAATTTCGGTTGGATCGCCCACGTCCGTCAAATTGACGAAGTTAACGCCCTTCTTCACCCGGCCATGATCCACGTCCAGGCAGGGAATGATTCGTTTAGCTAACATCGGCGGCCACCTCCGCTAAGGTTGCGAGCGGTAAGTCACCCGTGGCCATTGCTCGGCCGACGATGGCGGCTTTGATACCGGATTGTGCCAGCGTCTTTAAGTCATCCGCCGTGGTCACACCACCTGAAGCAATGACTTCAGTGGTTGGAAAGGCCGTTTGAAGTTCGGTCAACAACGCGGTATTTGGTCCGCTTAACGTCCCGTCCTTTTCGATGTCGGTGACGACGAAGTTCACAACGCCGAAGGCCACCATTGACGACATCAAGGTTGCCATCGTGACGTCACTTTCTTCCAGCCAGCCGGAAATGGCAACTCGGCCATCCTTACCATCGATGCCGACAACGATTTGGTCGTTACCAAATTGATCGATGGCTTGTTGCACCAACTCAGGGTTGGTCAACGCAGCGGAACCCAGGATCACCCGGTTAACCCCGCTCGTGAGGTAGCCGTTGATTTGAGCGAGGGTGCGGATACCGCCCCCCACTTCCACTTTGAGGTTGGTTTCGGTACAAATCTGTTCGATCAGGTTGCGGTTGACCGGCCGACCAGTCTTGGCGCCGTCCAAGTCAACGAGGTGCAACCGGGTCAAGCCAGCTGCTTCGATTTGCTTGGCTTGTTCAATTGGATCGTTAGCGATCAGGGTTGTTTGGTCAAAGTCTCCCTGGTACAAGCGGACACTCTGTTGGTTTTTTAAATCAATTGCGGGAATAATCTGCATGTGCTACCACTTCCTTAAATGCGTTAAGTCCGTTCAGGCCAACTTTGGCACTCTTTTCGGGGTGAAATTGCATCCCGATGACGTTGCCGCGACGCACGATGCTAGGCACCGTCACGCCGTAATCTGCGGTTGCCAGAATGTTTTCCGGTGCCGTCTTTGCGTAGTACGAGTGAACGAAGTAAGTCGATTGTTGGTCAAAACCGTTAGCAATCGGATCCGCCTGCGTGACCTGATTTTGGTTCCAGCCCATGTGAGGCACTTTGATGCCTAGGTCAGTTGGGAATGGCACCACATCGCCGGGAATCAAACCCAGCCCAGCGGTTTCACCAAATTCAAAACTACGGTCAAACAACAGCTGCATGCCTAAGCAGATGCCCAACATGGGCACACCCTTACCGGCAACTCGTTTGATGACATCAATCAGGTTGCGTTCGTTTAACGCGTCAACCGCCTTCTTAAAGGCGCCAACCCCGGGAAGAATCAGGCCATCCGCCGCTTCGATCACTGCGGGATCGGCGGAGAGCACGTTATCGATGCCCAGATAATCCAAGGCATTTTTCACGTTGCGGGTGTTCCCCGTGTCATAGTCAATGATGACGATCATCTAGATCACTCCCTTGGTCGATGGCACCCCTTTGATCTCCGGGTTCAGCGTGACGGCTGCGCGGGTTGCGCGGCCCAGTGCTTTAAACAGTGTTTCGATTTTGTGGTGGGTGTTCCGGCCGTACAGGACTTCCGCGTGGAGGTTCAGTTCGGCGTTGAAGGCGAAGGCTTGGAAGAAGTCCTCGGTTACTTCAGTATCGTAACCACCCAGTTTAGGATTGGTAAATTCCGCGTTGAAGACCAAGTAGGCCCGGCCGGATAAATCAACGATCACCCGACTCAACGTTTCGTCCAGTGGAATCGTGGCTTCACCAAAGCGTTCGATGCCTGCTTTGTCGCCAAGGGCTTCCTTCAACGCCATCCCAAGGGCGATGCCAACATCTTCTGTGGTATGGTGCGGATCCACGTCCAGGTCACCGTTGGCTTTGACCACCAGACCAAAGCGGCCGTGGCGGGCAAAGGCGTCCAACATGTGGTCGAAGAAACCAATGCCAGTGTCAATATCAATCGTGTCATAGTTATCTAGGTTTAAACTCAGTTCGATCTGGGTTTCTTTGGTATCACGTTTAATCGTTGCTTGTCTCATCTAATCGCTCCTTAGTCCTTGAACCGAGCTTCAACGGCGCGAGCGTGACCTTCAAGGCCTTCGACCCGGGCCAACTTAGTGATAGCCTTTTCTTCACGCTTCAAAGCAGCCTTGCTGTAGGTCACAAATTGAATCCGTTTAACGAAGTCCGAAACCCCAAGTGGTGAGAAGAACCGGGCAGTCCCGCCAGTAGGCAAGATGTGGTTAGGACCGGCAACGTAATCCCCAACGGGTTCAGAGGCGTTGAAGCCTAAGAACACGGACCAGCGTTCTTAATTTGGTTCAAATACTGCATGGCGTCTTCCAGTTCAATTTCCAAGTGTTCTGGTGAAATGGCGTTCATGACGGTGAAGGCTTCGTCTAAGTCTTTAACTACGGCGATGAAGCCCTTGTTAGCAACTGAGGCACTAGCGATTTCTTGTCGTGGTAAGGTCTTCAACTGTTCGTCGATTTCAGCACTAACAGCTTCCGCAAACTTGAGGCTTGGAGTGACCAACATTGGCCGGGCGAGCTTGTCGTGTTCAGCTTGTGACAACAGGTCAGCGGCAACGTTGCTTGCGTCAGCACTGTCATCCGCAATCACACCGATTTCAGATGGACCGGCGATCATATCAATATCAACTTGGCCGAAGACCTGCTTCTTAGCAACGGCCACGAAGATGTTCCCAGGACCGGTAATCTTGTCCACACGTGGGATACTTTCAGTCCCGTATGCTAAAGCAGCGATGGCTTGTGCGCCACCCACTTGGTAAACTTCGTCAATGCCAGCAACCTTAGCGGCGGCTAATACGGCTTGGCCGATACCATCCTTTTGTGGTGGGGTGACCATGACGATTTTTTCAACACCGGCTAACTTAGCGGGAATCACGTTCATCAAAATTGATGATGGGTAAGCAGCTGTCCCACCTGGCACGTACAAGCCAACGGCGGCTAATGGCGTGATCTTTTCACCACGGACAACACCGGGTTGTTCAGCGTCCACGAAGCCGTTTTGAATTTCTTTTTCGTGGTAGCTGACCACGTTGCGCTTCGCCAAGTTTAAGGCGTCGATCAGTTCTTGATCCGCGTTTTCGTAAGCGGCATCGATGTCAGCTTGTGGCACCCGTAAGCTGTCGAGTTCAACCTTGTCGAACTTTTGGCTGTATTCTTTGAGGGCGGCGTCACCATTCTTGATCACGTTTGCGATGATTCCAGCAACGGTGGCTTCAACTTCGGGTTGGTTAGCTTGTTGGTCAGTTTGACGGTCAACTTGTTCAAGCAATTGGTCTAAGGTTTGGTCTTTTAAAATTTTCATTATGCGTTCACTCCTAAGGTTTGTAGTTTATCAATAAAGTTGCGGATCTCGGTGCGGTACTGCTTAACGGCTAAGCGGTTCACCACCAGCTTGGTGCTGACGGGCTGTAATTCCGCGTAGACGTGCAGGTCGTTTTCCTTCAACGTCGTCCCGGTTTCGGTGATGTCGACGATGGCATCCGCCAAGCCAATCAGCGGCGCCAGTTCCACGGACCTTCAATCTTAATAATTTCAACGTCTTCGCCGATGCTTTGGAAATACCGCTTGGTGATGTTCGGGTACTTCGTGGCAATGATCTTCCGGCGGACCTGTTGCGGATTGAAGTCTCGGGTGGAGGCGAGCACGAAGCGGCATTTGCCAACCCCCAAATCTAACATGGCATATTGGGGATTGTTTTGCTCAGCTAAGATGTCGCTGCCAACGATGCCGATTTGCACTGACCCGTTGTTGAGGTAGGTCAGCACGTCCGGCCCCTTGACTAAGATGGTTTCAAATACCGGATCTTCATCGAAAATCAAGCGTCGACCCTTGTTGCGGATCCCGCTACAATCAATGCCACCGGCTTCTATCAGCGGCACGACTTGTTGCTCTACCCGGCCCTTCGTTAGGGCAATTTTGATTGGCATAACCTCACCTACTTTCCGTTAAGTCTAAGAGTTGTTTGTTGGTGCTGACGGCGATGCGCGTGGCTTCTTCGCGGCTGTCTGCCAAACACAGTGAACTGTTCGGCGTTGTTTGAAGCGTTTGTTCTGCCAGTTGCCACTGCGATTCCTCGAAGTAGATCAAGGTTTGCTGCGGCGTTTCGGGCTCCGGCATCCGGTCGGCTAAGGCGTCGACATCGAAGGCGAGACCAACGGCTGGTTCCTTCACCTGCTGGAAGCTTGTCAGCAAGTCGTCATAACGTCCACCACTGAACAGGTAATCCGCGGCATTTTGCGTGTACCCCCGGAAAGCCATTCCCGTGTAGTAGCTTTGCGGCGACGGAATGCTCAAGTCGAGCACCACTTGTTGGTCAGGTGATTGGGTGCGAATGAAGCCCGCCGTTGCTTTCAAATCATCGATCACTGGTTTCAAAGTCGCAATCTCCGGTAACGTCCCAACGACCTGCATCACGCTGTCAAAGTCGCCAAACAACCAAGGCCACTCAGCTAAAAATGCTTCAAACGCGGTATCCGTAAGCGGCGTGATCAACTGATTGTAGCGGGTCAGGTCTTTGTCAAACAACGCCTTCTTCAACGCTTGCTTGGTTGGCAGTGGAATCGGTAAGGCTTGTAGCACCCCTTCGATGAACCGCGCATCGCTCAGTTCCAAGGTCATGTCGGTGATACCAGTTTGTTGGCATACAGCTAAGGCAATTTTGAGGCATTCCCATTCACCTTTGAGGCTGGCGTAACCAACGAGTTCGATGCCGGCTTGGGTGAGTTGATTGTAGCTCCCAGAAAGTTGCTTCTTCACCCGGAACACATCGCCGCTGTAGTACCACTTCGCCGGTAACTCGATCCCCGTCGTACTCATCATCCGAGCAACCGGTAACGTCAGGTCTGGCCGAAGCACCAACGCTTCACCCTGTTCATCCAATAATTGATATGGCCGGTAGTTCGCTAGGTTCAGCGGTTTGAACACATCGGCATATTCGAGAATCGGCGTGGTCAATTTGGCAAAGCCGCGTTGTTTAAACAACGTAAACAATTGGGACGCAATGGTTTCCTTGATAGCCGCTCGAACGCCGAACTCATCTCTGGTCCCATTTGGTAAATTTCGATTTTTCATGTCCGCTCACTCCCATTTCGATAACTGTGACAAAATCAGGTTCGCAGCGCACCGCTGAAAAACAAAAATCCTCGCAACCAAGCATTCACTTAGTTACGAGGACGATTTAATCGCGGTTCCACCTCAATTTGCCGCCACCTCACAGTGACGACCTTACGTTGCCAATAACTAGTCGTCGGTCTAATCCCACCGAGAACAGTTACGGTAACCCTGATAACGCTAAACATGCGGAGCAGCCTACTTGATTCAGCTGTCAGTTCATAGACGTGTGTTCGTAATCCCCACCGATCCGGTTCCCATCATCCCGGACTCGCTTCGCGTTGGCTAATTACTACTTTTTCTAATCACAACTTTATTTTGTCATTTAGTTTTAATGTATGGGTACAGTTTACAAAGTGAATTCTCATTTGTCAACAGATTTACTTAAATATTTTTAATTTAACTGTCGTTTGTGTCCAGCGATAGTGTGCGGAGCGAGACGGGTTGAGAGCAGTGTGCAAGGCGACATTGGTGAAGGCGCCCGGGCCTGGCGGTTTTACCGATGTCGACTTGCATGCAGCTCTCAGTCTCGCGCAGCACCATTCGGCGTGGTGGCCAGAAAGCGCGTGGTTGACAAGTTCTTACAACTTCAGGAACCCTGGAAATAACAGTTTAAGTGGCGCCGAATTTTGTAGCCTGAGAGCGCCGGTTTTCATGCGGCTTTGGCGAGCGAAGCGATGACAAACAGTCTTCACCCAAATTGCACCCAACACTTACGCTGGACACAAGCGACAGCATCCTACAGTTGATCCATCACCATATGATACCCATGGCCAACCTCAGCAATACTATGCGCATCACTCCCGTAAACCAGCGGAATGCCAAGGGCCTGTGCTTGGCGAACAATGCCCAAGTTAGGATAGGTTTCATTACAGAATTCTTTGTAAAGGCCCGCCGCGTTGTAGTCGAGTTCACGACCCTGATCATGAATCAGGTTCAGTAACCGGTCAATTTCAGCCTGCGTCGCGTCATCATAGGTCCGTGGTAACTGGAAGTAATCTTGGAATTTGCGAATCAATGTGATATGGCCGATGCGTTTTGGCGCGTACTTGCCTAAATCAGCCAACACGGCCGTTTGAAGGGCTTTGAAATACTGCTGGTACAACGCTTGGCCATCCGCCGCGTTCGTCAGCAATCCCTTATCAAAGTCACCAGTCGTATCGTCCACGCACCAGAACTTGTCGGCCGTTCCCTGCATAAAGTGCACGGACAACACGTTATCGGTCGTTTGTGGCCCGTACTCGTTCAAAAAGTTGCGGGTCCAGTCAACGTGGTGTGGTAGAAAATCAACTTCAAAGCCAACGTTGATGTGAATCTGATCATCATACTTAGCTTGCATCTGCCGGCATTTTGTAAAGTAGGCTGGTAAATCGCTCATCGCCATTGAGGCCTCAGTTAAACCCGTTAACTCACCCGCGTACTCTTGCTGAAATGTTGGTGGTAATGGTGCGTGCTCTGTAATGCTGTACGTATCGAAACCAAACTGAATTGCCTTTTGAATCATTAACTCAACGTCATCGCCGCTTCCGTGCGGACAAAATTCCGTATGTGAATGACCATCTTTTTTGTTCATAATTTCACCTCATTTTATAACGTAACCGATTTCATTTGCTATAATTGGGACAGTGTATCTGAATTGCATTTTAACCAAAGGAGGAACACGATGGCAAGAGAGACAAGCATCACCGTTGCAAACAGTATTAAACCAGATCCCGGTTTTATCAACCTTCTAGAGATTGATGACAGCATTATCGTGGATCTTAAGTACGCGACGACCGATAATTTTACCGGCCAAGTCATCTACGATTTCACGACTGCAGTTGCTCGAATTGGCACCGCTAAAAAATTAGGTATCGCTGCCCAACTTTTCAAAGCACAGGGTACCGCATCAAAATCTGGGACGCCTACCGACCAACGACCGCTCAAAAGCGCTTGTATGAAGTCTATCCGGACGATACCTGGGTCGCGCAACCCAATCCTAACTATAGTCATGAAAAGGGCGTCACTTTTGACATGACGCTCACCGACCTTGCGGGTCACGAGCTCCCCATGCAGAGTGAATTTGACGACTTCTCGGATCGTGCTAAACGCAACTATCCGCGTAATCGCGAACAGGAGCGGTACTATCAACTCCTAAACACCATCATGACCAAGGCCGATTTTCACGGCTATGAGAACGAATGGTGGGATTTCATGGACAACGATGCGGATGCGTACGAGCCCATGCAGGTCGATCCCAACGACTATCGAATTGAATAAAGGAGGAACCTATTCATGGGTTTAACACAACCATTTCTCGACCCGGTCAGCGACACAAAACCGGGGCCACGTAACCTCATCACTGACGTTCCTGGCGTCACGGTTGGCCAAACGACCATCAAGGACGGCACCCACAACACCGGCGTCACGGTCATTAAACCGGCACAAGACAACGTCTTCTTAAACAAATTACCAGCCGCCGCCCACGTCATCAACGGTTTCGGCAAGAGCACCGGCTTAGTCCAAGTCAATGAACTCGGCACCCTCGAAACACCAATCGTTTTGACAAATACCTTCGCAGTCGGTACCGCCGAAACTGCGTTGGTCAAAGCCATGACCGCCGATAACCCAGATATCGGTAACACAACCGGTACCGTCAATCCGGTGATCATGGAATGCAACGACGGCGACATCAACGATATCCGTGACATCTCCGTCACGGAAGCCGACGTTCAAAACGCCCTCGCCAACACCGCTGAATCCTTTGAAGAAGGCACGGTTGGTGCCGGTGTCGGTATGAGCACCTATGACTTAAAAGGTGGTATCGGCTCAGCTTCCCGAACAATTGAAATTGACGGTAAGCCCTTCACGATGGGTGCCCTCGTGCTCTCCAACTACGGCTTCATGCGCGATTTAAACATCTACAATGAACCAATCGGCCAAAAACTCGCCGACTACAAAGCCAGCAAGAAGCAAAAGGAAAAGGGCAGTATTATCACCATTTTGGCAACTGATATTCCCTTTAACTCACGCCAGTTAACCCGGATCAGCAAGCGGGCTAGCGTCGGCATCACCAGAACCGGCGCCTTCATCGGTAACGGCAGTGGCGAAATCGTCCTCGCTTTCTCAACCGCTAACCGAATCGCCCACTATCCAAAGACTGAGCTCACCACGCAAGCGGCCATTAGCGATGATAAATTCGACCGCTACTTCCGCATGACCGTTTCGGTTGTTGAAGAAGCCGTCCTCAGTGTGCTGACTCATGCAACCACGATAACCGATCGTAAGGGTCAGCCACGGTTGAGCTTGAAGGATGCGATTGATGAGTATCAGCAGGATTGTTTTGATCCGGCTTTAGAGCGGTTGGAATCGAAATTGGGATTGTAGATTGGGGTGTCGGCTGTTTTTCGTCGCTTCGCTCGCCAAAGCCGCATATAAATCAGCGCTTTCTGGCCACCATGCCGAATGGTGCTGCGCGAGACTGAGAGCTGCATGTAAGGCGAGTCCGGTAAACCCGTCAGGCCCGGGCGCCTTCACCGGACTCGCCTTACACACTGCTCTCAACCCGTCTCGCTCCGCACACTTACGCTGCACACAAACGTAAATCAAAATAGAAAACAGGTTTCGATCAACCATCGGAACCTGCTTTTTGTGTGTCACTAAAGAATCTCAACCGCCCAATGCCGCGCATTATAAGCCATCGCAAACTTAAATAGCGGTAGCCAATAAGCGCCATCAATCGGGTCAGAGACGTGAACAAGGTCGCCTGAAATACCGTCCAGCAACACGGCATGGTTGTTGCTCAACGCCTTGCCAAAGTGGTAAACGTTCATTTCCGGGGTCTCGAATCCAACTGTCACATAGGTCACGACTGGGTTCCGGCGCTTCAAGCAGCCCAGCAACTGCGAAATCGTGGCCCCACTAACGTTACGAACCTTGCCGTATCGTCGGCCCCATTTTACCAACGCATCGGGAAAAATCGCTTCAAACCGACTTCACGTTATCATCTGGTGCACCGCCAAATCCGTGGTACGGGTTATAATCTGCAGCAACTGGGACTTGATCAATGAAACCTTGGTAGTCCAGTTCCGACACCAGACCTTTAAGATGTAACCCTTCCAGTAACGCCGCGGGTTCGCAACCGTTGGGCATTCCCCAGAAGTTTTGGTTAATGTTTTCGGCATTTAAACAGCGATAGGTCGCCGTTTGGGTCCGTGGCCAACCTTGTGTGCCGGTCAGCGCAACGGTGTCAGTTTTGGCAACGTACTGTTGGGCTTCAAGTTGGTAGTAGTGGACTCCGAATAGGTCCGTTACTTCCGCCAACACTGGTACGATCGTTGCAGTCGACAAATGGCCAACTTCGTTCCCGCAATCATCGCGGACCGTCGCGCCACTTGGCGTCACAATTTGGATATTGGCTGGATGCTGTGGCATAAACGTAAACGTCATTTTATGACCAATCACGTACACATCAGCGCCCCGAAGCAACTCGCCATCCGGGGTTTCGTAGTATCGGCCATCAATCGTTTCCACCCGCGCAACAACTGCCAACCGGTCGTTTAACTGGTGGTGGCGCCCAAGTTTACCGGTAATCCGAATGCCCGTGAAACCTCGTGGTTGGGTCACTTGAACAGTTTGAATTGTCGCCAATGCCAATCGGAGCTGAATGTCTGGGAACAATACCACATCGCCCATTGCAATAAACCCAGCTGGGGTCTGATACCAAGTTTGATATGGCGCTTCATACACCGCACTGATTGTCAACTGATCTTGCCACTCCGTCAGTGTCACTAGCTGCCCCAACCGGTCCACGATGCGACTGCCTTCAACTGGGCGGACAACACCGGTTCGAACCTGCTTAAACCGCTTAATTAATTTCATACGTGTGCCCTCACATCATCAATCACCGCCTGCGCCATCTTCACGGATTGGTCATTAAACAGCGGTGGTAGGTCGTCTAACGGAAAATACTTCACCTGAACCGTCTCATCCGTCACGTGGTCCAGCAACTGACCGCCCGTCTGCCGAACGAGGTACAACGCCGTAATCAACTGCGTCTGATCACCATTCGGATAAGTGTAAAAATCCTTATCGAACAGCTTGATCAGCCGAACTGGTTCCACCTCAAGGCCGGCGTCTTCCAGATACTCGCGCTGACACGTTTCCGCAAACGACGCGCCAAATTCCATGTAGCCACCCGGAAAACTCCAGTCGCCCGTATCCGCCCGTTCCTGCAATAGCAGCCGATTTTGATCATCCAATAACGCGCCCGCCGCCGTATTTAAAATCAACGGCCGGTGCCCAACTAATGTGCGAAGCTCGTGAATATAATCTGCCAATCAAACCACTCCCGATCACTTAGATTACCCCAATTATAGCAGACTCTAAGTCGGCGCCAGATTAAAAATGTAGCCGAACCCCCGTACCGTTTTGAGGTACTGGGGTTGTTTGGCATCCCGCTCGATCAGCTTGCGTAGTTTACTAATGTGCGAATCGATTGAGCGTAACGTTGAATCTTTGCCGTTGCGCCACACCCCCTCGGCAATCTGAACCCGAGTCAGCACCACGTTTTCGTTTTGGATGAAGAACACCAGTAAGCGAAAATCAATCGGTCCTAAATTAAGCCGTTGCTGATCGACCGTAACCGCATAGTGCTGAAAATCAATTTTAAGCGGCCCAACCTCCAACAACGCCGATGGTTGAACAACCGCTTGTTGGTGAAAATATCGCCAGACCTTTTGCTGCAGTCGCGCCCCCAGCAACGTACTGGGCTGACTTAAATCTAATAAATCATCGAAGTGGTAGGCGACGAGTAACTGACAGGCTAGCTCATCCGCAAGTGCCTGTCGGTGAATCCCTAACAGCAAGCCTTGAAACTGTTGTCGCAGCACGCCGAGGTCGATCGATGGCGTCGTGGTGGCGTAGTACTGATCTAAATCTAGGATCACCATCAACTGGCTATCCCGGTTAAGCAATAGGTCTGGCAATAACCTCGGACTATTAATAAACTGCCACTCAGCAACAAGGGGTTGCAGGTTCTGACGCAGCATCACGTCATCACTAATGAGTATAATTTTGCGTTCCATGTTTGATCCTCTTTTCATTCGGGTCATCGAACTGTTATTAAGTCGCAAATAACATAGTCATTTTTCAATTAGTGTCTTTACACGTTACATATTTTGTTACTTTGAACCTTATTTTAAAAATCTTTACTTAGTTATGTCATATTCTGAAAGCAGAAAAAACCCAATTTACAAAACTTTTACACAACCTATACATTAACTTTACGTTGAGGTTCTATACTGTGCCTGTAACTTAGAAATCCCGACTTGAGGGATAATAACTTTTAAAGGGGAAACGACCATGCAAAAAAAGACGTTGATCAGTTCATTGGTGGCCTTCAGTGTTGCCGGCCTATTATTAGGTGGTTGTGGCAATTCTAACTCAAGCAAAAAATCAAGTGAAAGTGACAAGACACCAACTACTAAGATCACGGCAGTTGGGTCAACCGCCCTTCAACCATTAGTTGAACAAGCGGCTCAGGATTATCAGGCTCAAAACAAGGGCGTTAACTTAACCGTTCAAGGTGGTGGCTCTGGTACTGGTCTTAGCCAAGTGCAACAGGGTGCCGTTCAGATTGGGAACTCCGACATCTTCGCTGAACAACAATCCGGCGTTAAAGCTAAGACATTAGTCGATCACAAGGTTGCCGTTGTGGGCATGGCCCCCGTCATCAACAAGGACGTGAACGTGACCAACGTCACCATGGCGCAATTACGTGACATCTTCACTGGTAAGATCACCAACTGGAAGGACGTTGGTGGTAAGGATCAAAAGATCTCAGTCGTTAACCGGGCGCAAGGTAGTGGCACTCGAGCAACCTTTGAAGCCGCCGTTTTAGCTGGTAAAAAAGCCATGACCGCGCAAGAACAAGATTCTAACGGAACGGTGCAAAAAATCGTCTCAAGTACGCCTGGCGCTATCAGCTACTTGGCCTTCTCCTACGTCAACAAAGCTGGCGTTAAGCCCCTTTCAATCGACAACGTCAAACCAACTGACGCCAATGTAACGACCAACAAATGGACGATTTGGTCTTACGAACACATGTATACCAAGGGCGAACCAAACGCCGCAACGGCCAAATTCTTAAAGTACATGGACAGCTCAAAAGTTCAAACTGGCCTCGTTAAGAAATTAGGCTACATCAGTATCCACGATATGAAAGTGACTAAAAACGCGCAAAACGTTGTCACTAAGTAACTCGTCTTCAACCCTCGTGTGTGAGACGTGATTGAATAACCGATCAAAGTCCCTCACATTTCAACAGCAACTAAACGTGCATCACCAATAAGCGGAAAGCCGGGCGCCCTTTGACCCGGGTTTCCGCTTATCGCATGATGACATCCTAATAAGGAAGGTCTGCAATGGACGATATTCAAAAACGACTCACCTCATCCTCCAAAGCATCACATCAGGATCGAATCGGTCGACTCATCAGCTACAGCTGTATCGGGGCCATTATCATTCTGGTCGTCAGCATCCTGTACTTCATTACATCCCGTGGGATCGCCACGTTTACCGTTAATCATGTTAACCCTTGGCACTTTTTGACCCACACCGTTTGGAACCCTGGCATGTTGGACGCAGCTGGTCAACCGCAAGTTGGGGCGTTATCTATGATCGTCACTTCGTTTAGCGTCACGATCTTAGCCGCCCTGGTTGCAACACCGTTTGCGATTGCGGTTGCCCTATTCATGACCGACATCGCACCAAAAAACGGTGCTAAATTCCTCCAACCAGTCATCGAGTTACTGGTCGGGATTCCCTCAGTCGTTTACGGGTTCATCGGGTTGACCATGGTTGTCCCCATGATTCGCAACCTATTGGGTGGTACTGGCTCAGGGATTTTAGCCGGTACGATCGTCTTATTCGTGATGATCCTACCGACGATCACCTCTCTCTCCGTTGATGCACTCCGAGCGGTTCCGGCTTATCTGCGTTCGGCCTCGCTGGCACTGGGCGCAACCCGGTTTCAAACCATCTACAAGGTGATTTTACGAGCCGCGATGCCACGGCTTTTAACCGCCATTATCTTCGGGATGGCGCGTGCCTTTGGTGAAGCCCTTGCCGTTCAAATGGTGATTGGGAACGCGGTTTTGATGCCACAAAGCTTAATTTCACCAACTTCAACACTGACTAGTCAATTAACGACCCAAATCGGCAATACCGTGATGGGTACCCTACCCAACAACGCGTTATGGTCACTCGCCTTCATTTTGTTGATCATGTCGCTAGTGTTTAACCTCTTAATTCGATTCATTGGAAAGCGAGGGACTCTTGATCAATGACCTCACATCAAACTGACAAACTGGCTACGCAGCTCATTAACGCGTTAGTGGCCATCGTTGTCCTTATTCTGCTGTTTTTACTTGGTGACATTCTGATCAGTGGTTTACCACACATCAGTTGGCACTTTTTGACCTCACCTGCCGCTTCGTTTAGTGCTGGTGGCGGGATTCGCGACCAGTTATTTAACTCACTGTACCTCTTAGTTTTAACGCTTTTAATTTCATTTCCGCTGGCCCTTGGCGCCGCAATCTACCTCTCCGAATACGCCGCTAAGAACTGGACGACTGGGCTGATTCGAACCGCCATCGAAGTGCTGAGTTCACTGCCATCCGTGGTGGTTGGACTCTTCGGTTACTTAATTTTCGTGATTCAGTTTCACTTTGGTTTTTCGATTTTATCTGGTGCCATCGCGCTGACGTTCTTTAATTTACCCTTACTCGTTCGAAGCATTGAAGGCGCGCTGCACGCCGTTCCTGACAGTCAACGGGAGGCTGGCATTTCGCTGGGGCTCTCTAACTGGAAAACGATTCGGGGCATCATCTTGCCCGTGGCGCTTCCCGGTATTTTGACCGGGATCATTCTAAGCGCTGGTCGAATCTTCGGTGAGGCCGCTGCGCTGATTTACACCGCTGGTCAAAGTGCACCCTTACTGGATTACACGAATTGGAATCCTACTAGTGCGGATAGCTTTTTGAACCCGATGCGTCCCGCCGAAACGTTGGCCGTTCACATTTGGAAGGTCAACACGGAGGGCGTGACACCGGATGCCGTCAGCATTTCGGCCGGGGCGTCTGCTGTTTTGATCATCGTCATTCTACTATTTAACTTAGGCGCTCGAGCGTTCGGGAACCACCTTTACAACAAGTTAACGGGAAGTAAGTGAGGCTACTATGGATAACTACGATTTAACGAAAACCCACATTGTCGCACCAACTGGCCCCATTGCGCTAGCGACCCACGACCTGGAAGTGCTTTACGGTGGCCGTCACCGCTCAATGGTTGATGCCAGTTTGCAGTTTCCGCAAAACACCATCACAGCGCTGATTGGTGCCTCTGGTTCTGGTAAATCCACCTATCTGCGGTCACTAAACCGAATGAACGACCGCATCGCCACGGTAAACGGCCAAATTATGTATCGCGATACGGATATTAACGCCGCTAAAATCAACGTTTATGAGCTTCGCAAACATATCGGCATGGTCTTTCAACAACCCAATCCGTTTGCGAAATCGATTTACGATAATATCACCTTTGCGTTAAAGGCTGACGGTATCACGGATAAAGCCGAACTGGACCAACGCGTTCAACGAAGCTTAGAAGAAGCCGCGCTCTGGGATGAAGTGAAGGATTCCCTGAACCGGAGCGCCCTTTCACTTTCCGGTGGGCAACAACAACGACTCTGTATCGCCCGGACACTGGCAATGGCACCCGATATTTTATTGTTAGACGAACCGGCCAGTGCGCTCGACCCCATTTCAACGGCGAAACTTGAAATGACGCTTAAAAATCTGGCCCAATCCTACACGATCATCATCGTGACCCATAACATGCAACAGGCGTCACGAATCAGTGAGTACACCGCCTTTTTCCACTTAGGACACGTTCTAGAATTTGACCACACCACCACCATTTTTCAAAAACCAACACTTGAAATCACCCACGATTACGTAACCGGTAACTTTGGTTAACGGTTCAGACAAGGAGGTCGCTATGACCGCAATTTTAACCACGAACAACGTGCACCTCTACTACGGTGAAAAAGAGGCCTTGAAGGGTGTCAGCCTCGCCTACGATGACAACAGCATCACCGCCTTGATTGGCCCGTCTGGTTGTGGCAAATCCACCTATTTACGGTGCCTTAACCGGATGAATGACTTGATTCCAAATATCCGCATTACCGGAAGCTTTAACTTTCAGGGGACCGAAATCTACGCCCCCGACACCAATCTCGTGACCCTGCGTCGCCAAATCGGCATGGTGTTTCAACAACCCAACCCCTTTCCGTTTTCCGTTTACGAGAACGTGACGTATGGGCTACGGTTGAACACATCACTTAAGAAGGCTGAGTTGGATGAACGCGTTGAACAAGCACTCCGTCAAGCCGCTATTTGGGATGAGGTCAAAGACGACCTGCACAAAAACGCCATGTCCTTTTCCGGTGGACAGCAGCAACGGATCTGTATCGCGCGGCTACTGGCGGTGCAACCAGATATCATCTTATTAGACGAACCCACCAGTGCGTTAGACCCGATTTCAAGCGTCCAAATCGAAGAAACGTTACTGGCGCTGAAGTCAGACTACACGATCATTATCGTGACCCACAACTTACAGCAGGCCTCGCGAATCGCGGACCGTACGGCATTTATGCTGGATGGTCACCTGATTGAAGTTGACCTGACATCCCAACTATTCACCCAACCCGCGCACCAAGAAACAAGCGACTACATTAACGGCAAATTCGGTTAGGAGCGATTTCATTGAACAATTTATTTACGGAAGCACTCAAACAACTCTCGACGCAGTTGACTGTCATGGGCAACACGGTCAGTGACCAAATTTTCAAGGCGACCCAATCCTACATCGATCATGATAAGGCCGAAGCTCAGGCTCTTATCCAACACGATCAATCAATTAACAGTAGTGAAGTTGACTTGGAGAAACAGGCCCTGACTCTGATGACCCTCCAGCAACCCGTTGCCGACGATTTCCGCAACGTGATCACAATTTTAAAATCCAGCGCGGACCTCGAACGTATCGGCGACCACGCCACCAGTATTGCCCGGGAAACGATCCGGGTGAAGGGCACGCACCGAATCGATGAAATTGAAGCGCAATTGGCAGTGCTCAGCAAACTCATTCGGAACATGCTGGCCGATGCGTTAGCCGCATCTGAAGCTAGAGACCCCGATAAAGCCAAGACCATTGCCGCTCGCGACATTGAAGTTGACCGTCAATTTGACGCTATCCGCCAAGCTGTCATTTCGGCAATGCAACAAGACACCAACGTTGCACAGGCAGGGACAAGCTACCTCTTCGTTGTGAAACTATTGGAACGAATTGGCGACCGTATCGTTAACTTGGCTGAGGAAGTGGTTTATGACCAGACCGGCGAGATTATTGAGTTGAATCAGGGACGGCATACTGAGGATGAGTAACTGTCG
>NZ_BBAD01000063.1 GCF_001311075.1 Secundilactobacillus similis DSM 23365 = JCM 2765 | reverse complement strand
CGCAAAACTACCCAAAACCCGGGTAGTTCCGCGTGATTGCGCTTATACTTCACCTTCTAACTGCCTTGTTTCCGCACGCTACTGATTATACGACTCAAACACCACCTGATCCTCAAAGATACTCAACTGACTCACCCCACCATTAGCCGGGTAGTTGTCAATGGTATCTACGCCTAAGTAATCCGCAATGGTGCGAATCAGGGTGCCGTGGCTGACCAAGAGGATGTTTTCGCCCGGTTGGCAAAGTTCACGCAGTTTGTTGAAGCCGGCCTTCATACGCGCGACGACTTCTTCAGTACTTTCAGCAGTGTGAGAGGGATCCGCCTGCTTCATTGCATTGCGGGCTTCCTCTAAGCCGCCGAGTTCAATGAGTTCTTCTTGACTGCTCTTGCCATAAGGGGCAGCGATGCCGTGCCAAATATCGGTAGAGTTCAGACCCTCAAAAAAGCCAAAGTTAACTTCTCGGAATTCGGGTAACAGCTGGGTAGTCGGCGTTTGGCCTAACGTTGAGAGAATAACATCTCGCGTATCAATAGCGCGACCAAGGTCGGATGAAAATGCCCGGTCAAAGTTGATGCCTTGAAGCTTTTCGGCGGCCTGCTTGGCCTGTTCGATCCCAGTATCAGTGAGGTCGGAATCGATCCAGCCCTGCATCCGGTCGAAAGCGTTCAACATGGTACTGCCGTGACGGACAAGGTAAACGTTAAATGGGTTCATTGTGATAGCCTCTTTCGTGAAAAATGATACCCCCATTGTGCGGGACTTCGGCGTTAAATGCAATTTATTGCTAGAAAAAGGGCGCAAATTTCACTAAATTCTAAAATTTTATAGCATTTATGCCTGAGACTGGTCCAATCACGAAAATCCGCTACTTAATGGTGCTATAATAATCGTCAATAATAGGAGGGACCTGGATGGAACTTACAATTGCGATTGCACAAATAGACGTTGATTTTGGTCAGCCCGCGAAGAATTTTTCGAAGATTGAACCCTTTGTTGCGCAAGCTGCTGAGCAGCATGCCGACATCGTGGTATTTCCGGAGATGTGGAACACGGGATACGATTTGACTCGGTTGGGGGATATTGCCGATCCAAACGGCCAACAGACGCAACACGTCTTAGTCGCGTTAGCTAAAAAGTACCACATTATGATTCATGGGGGCTCAGTCGCGGTAAAGCGCGGCGACAAGTTCTTTAATACGACTTACGTGATCGATGCCAACGGGCAGGAAGTGGCGACCTATGATAAGGTGCACTTGTTTGGCCTGATGGCAGAAGATCAGTATCTAGCGGCGGGAAATGCTAAGAACCGCTTTGACATCAACGGGGTTGGTGCAACTAGCGTGATCTGTTACGATATTCGGTTCCCCGAATGGTTACGGACGCTGAGTCTCACCGACAGTCGGGTGATTTTTGTGCCTGCTGAATGGCCAACACCACGCTTGGCACAATGGCGGAAATTGTTGGCGGCTCGGGCTATCGAAAATCAACTATTTGTGGTTGCCGTTAACCGGGTCGGCAGTGATCCGGACAACCGCTTTGGTGGGAGTTCAGTTGTGATTGATCCACTTGGCAATGAAGTTGCCCGGTTGAATGATCAAGAACAGTTGAAGACGGTCACTATTGATATCGATGAAACTGATAAAATTCGGGGCTTCATGCCAGTATTTGAAGATCGCCGCCCAGACTTGTATGAATAGGCAATTTTAATTCCGTGTTATACTAAAAACGGCATCTTAATTAATTGGAGGCATTTATCACATGGCAAAAGTTGAAAGTTTTGAATTAGATCACACCAAAGTTTTGGCACCCTACGTCCGTTTGATTGCGGTTGAAAAGGGCCCAAAGGGAGACGCTATCTCGAACTTTGATTTACGATTAGTCCAACCAAACGAAAACGCCATTCCAACGGCTGGCTTACACACCATTGAACATTTGTTGGCCGGCTTGTTGCGTGACCGCATGGACGGTATTATCGACTGCTCACCATTCGGTTGCCGGACTGGGTTCCATTTGATTGCTTGGGGCGAACCAACCACAACGGAAGTCGCTAAGGCGCTGAAGAGTTCGTTGGAACAAATCGCCAACGACATCAAGTGGGAAGACGTCCCCGGCACGGACATCACAAGCTGCGGCAACTACCGCGACCACTCACTGTTCTCGGCTAAAGAATGGTCGAAGAAGATTTTGAGTGAGGGGATTAGTGATAAGCCGTTTGAGCGGAGTGTGATTTAGGCGAGAGTGTGACAAAACTCGTTTAGGTCCCAGAATATAAGCAAACACCCCCGTAAATTCCTGGTTTTGGAATTTGCGGGGGTGTTTACTTATATGGCCGGGACCTGAGTTTTGGCACACGTTTAGGCTACATAGCAGTATCGAGCCTAAGTAAAATCTTGATTCAACGGTGAGTCAAGACGCCCATTCGATGCTTATCGATGTTGACTCAAAAATGCGGCGTCATTTGCTTATATGGCCGGGGTCTGCGTTATTGAGCGCGTTTAGGCTATATAACAGTATCGAGGTCAAATAAAATCTCAATCAAATGACGAGTTAAGAAGTCAGTTCCATCCTTACCAATATAACCGAACGACCGCGTAACCACATCGCAGTCAAACAAAAACCAACAAAAATAGCGGCTACCGTAAACACTCAATCCGGTAGCCGCTATTTCTATAAACTAATCAAAATACGTTTTAAACATCTAAACATCAAACCTAACGTCCCCGACGCTTCTGCCGAGCAACAATCCCTGCACCCAAGCCACTTACCAAGGTCAGTAAGCCAGCACCAAGCGCAGTGAACCATGATGGTGACGTCTCAGAAGTTTGTGGTAGGCGAGTCGTTGCAGTTGATTGCTGAACATTCGGACGGTTAGCAATCGTTGAATTCGTTGTGACAGCCGATTGCGCGACACGGTTACCCGTTTGATAATCAGCAACCACAGTAGCAGCCGCATCGTCCGTCGTAACGGCTTGATCAGCCGGTTTTGGCGTCGGTTGCGTAGTGGTTGTCGATGGCTCTGAAACAACCGTTGCCGCTGGTTGATCCGGTTGTGTTGGTTGCACGACAGTTGGCGTTTCGTCAGTTGAAGGCGTGTCAACCGTTGAAGTTGTCCCACCATTATCAGTCGGTGTCACTGCCGGTGGCGTTGCCGTATCAGGTTCAGTAACGACCGGCGTTGTTGGTTGCGTGTTATAGGTCAACGTTAACGTCATATCGTTACCGTGATAAGTGCCGGCGACCGTTTGTTGTTGTGGATCAGCGAGTTGATAACCCGGAATGGTTGGGGCAGTTACGGAAAATCCGGTCCCCTGATCACCACTTTGAGTGGTTGGTGCGCTAATTGGTTGCCCGTTGTTGTCCACGTAATTGATCGTTAACTGAGCCGTCGCTGGGGTCGTTTCGACCGGAATGGTGTCGTAATGCAGTGTCAACGTCATTTGATCACGTGGTAGGTCCCCGCAACGGGTTGTGGTTGATTTGAACTGAGCGATAACCGTCAATAGCTGGCACATCGATGCTGAATTTAGTGCCTTGATCACCACTTTGAGTCGTTGATGGTGCAATTGGCTGGCCGTTGCGATCCACGTAATTAACGGTTAACTGAGTCGTAGTCGGGACGGTTTCGACTGGATTGGCGTCGTAATGCAACGTCAGCGTCATTTGATTGCCGTGATAGGTGCCCGTAACGGGTTGTGGATTGATCTGAACTGGGCGATAGCGTCAATGGTTGGCACATCGATACTGAATTTAGTGCCCTGGTCACCACTCTGAGTGGTTGGTGCCATGATTGACTGGCCGTTACGATCGACGTAATTGATCGTTAACTGAGTCGTCGCTGGAACCGTTTCGATTGGGTTAGCTTCGTAGTGTAGCGTCAACGTCATTTGATCGCCGTGGTAGGTCCCCGTTACCGGTTGCGGATTGATCTGAACCGGCCGATAACCAGCAATCACTGGCACGTCAATGCTGAAGGTGGTGCCTTGGTCGCCGCTTTGAGTCGTCGGCTTCGCAATTGGCTGCCCGCTCAGATCCACGTAGTTCACAGTTAACTGGCTTTGATTCAAGCCATAAGTGACCTGATCCATGCTGTCAGCGCTTTTAGCCGTTACGGCTGCGGGTGTGACCTGCGTTAAACTACCGCTAGGATCAGTGGTTGCCACAACGTGATAGCTTGAAACGACCGGATTAACAACGCCACTAAATGCTGCTGTGTTACCGGCAGTCCACTTCGAATCAGTTGGTTGACCAGCAGGTGTCAAAGTTGGCGCTTGCGTGGCGACACCATCTGAATAGTAAGTTGTACCAGCATCATTCGCCACAGTGTTATCGGTGACCGTCACAAATGATTTGGTCTGAACGCTAGGGGCTGCGACTGATTGGCCAGCCTGATCAACATAGGTGATCTTAGCGGTTACAGTGTTGACATCACCGGCGCGGTAAGTGTGAGCCAACGTCACTACGTAGTTAGTCGGTTGACCGGTGTCACCAAAGACCATGGCGGATTTGCCATCGGCAGTTAACGTGGCATCGCTCACGAGGCGGTACCCCTGTTGTTCATAGGCCGCAATTTGATCGTGACTGCTGTACGAGCTGGTTTGACCAGCAACGCCAGTTAAGCTTGAGTCATCCGTTGGGGTTACTGTTTTGAGCACTTGGCCAGTCGTTTGATCTTGATAAGTGACCGTGGCTGATTGCGCAACCCGGTAGAGCACGAGCACGCTCTGGTTGCCATCGATAAACGGAATCTCAGTCGCGTTGTTGGCCAACGGCGTCCAGTTAGTGGTGTCGGTTCGCGTTTGAACCCCAGCGTAAATGTAGCCCGGCAGGTTAGCAACGATCCCGTTATTGCCATAGAGGCTAATTGGCGTTGAGAGGTCACCGTTGATTTGTTGCTGCAACGGTTGCCCATTGTTATCCATGATCGCAGATACCGTGGTGCCATCCGGTTGGATCACGCCGTAGTTGACCTGAACCTGCCACTGTTTGAGGAAGAGCAGAGTGAGTGTTTGTGGCGCATCCGTGTAGGTACCGGTGGTTGACACCCGTTGGGCTAAGCCGTTGTTGGCAGTGTAGTCACTGTATTTACCAGTACCGGTCAAAATAACGCCGGAGAACACGAGTCCCTTGTCACCCATGATGGTTTGGAGCGCTGGTGATACGGCGGTTGAGTTGTTCAAATCAAAGTCACTGCCGACCGTTCCCGCCAAAACAGAAGTCGGATACAGGGATAATTGCTTCCCATCGGCTTGCAGCAATTGGTAGTTCACCGTGACGTTGCCAACCGCATCTTGGAACAGGTAGGGCTGGATGATCCAACCTTCGAAATTACTGTTCGCATCCTTCCAAGTGGTGGTAAAGCTGCCGTAATTAGCAGCGGTATCGTTTAGCATCTGTGACCAGGCCAACGTAATATCATCAAGGTTGCCACCATCGGCCGTACTTGGAAAGAGACCGGGATAGGTGCTACTTGTTGGGTTAAATGCCGTGATGGGCACGTTGTTATCTTGAAGGTCCTTCACGATAAAGGAAGGTGTAGTGTACGCAGCCGTCCCGGTTTTTAGCGTGATGGGTGCTAACAAGAGGTGTTGATAGGCCAAGTTCGCCTTGCTGACGTCGAGTTTCGGATCGGTTGCCAGTGGTGAAATGTCTGAAATTTGGTTGTAGCTTAAGTCGACCGATGACAGGTCCGGTTTGTCCGCTAACGCTGAAATGTCGGTCACAGCAAACTTGGAGATCCTGACTGATTGTAATTTAGTCAATGGTGCGAGCGCCGAAATATCCCAAAGGTTGGCATTTCGAAGCGAATCGCCCCAAACTTCAACGTTGATCGATGTGGATGGATTTAAGGCTAACGTGGTTAAGTTGGTGGCGTATTGCAAGCCTTCCAATGTTTCGGTGCCCATTAAGGTCATGTAGTTCGTCAACACGGTTGGGTCTTGATAGTTACCCTCATGCTGTTTCGCTTCCGTTGTTTGAATCGCTGTTAATTGACTCAACGTGTCCTTCGTCATCGCTGCCCGAAAGGCGTTAAAGTCCGTGTATTGGTCTTGGTAGTTATTGGAGTACAGAAAATACTGGAAGGCCTCATCCGGCATCCATTCATCTAAGTAGTACTTGTTCGTTTGTGGGTCAACGCCACTGGCATCGCTCGCGATTTGAGCAGCATAGTCCGCACCCTGCCAAGCGCCTTGCCCGGGCACTTTATCTAAGCTGGCGTGTTGATAGCTCCACTGTAAGACATCCGTTTTCGACACGTTAAACTTGTCGGTTGCCTTGATGACGCCGGTTAAATCACTCGCGTCTGGTGCGGTGGTTGAGATGGACCCAGTTGGGGTGGTGTCGGTTGTGGCTGCATCTGCAGTTGGATCCGTAGCGACTGGTTCAGCGGCGGCCATTCTGGCGGTGCGGGCGACTGGTGTCGTTGAAGCTGCCGTTGTCGCAGTGCTGAGTGGTTGATGCTGTTGTATTAGGCGTTGATTCAGTGGGATTAACAGTATCGGACTGAGTAGTGCCGGTACTTTGCGAATCAGCATCCGGTTGTGAGGCGACTGATGTCTCGGCTTGTGGCGTTTCGGGACTTTCAGTTGCCTGCGCCGAACCGCTACCAGTGGATGTGTCCGTCACTGGCGCTACAGCTGGCGATTCCCCCGAATCACTAGTTGCGGTTGGTGCTGAAGTTGAAGTTGAAGTTGCTTGCCCAAGGGTTGCTGTTTGACCAGTATTAGTGGTCGTAGTGACCGTGCTAATAGTTGGCTCAGTTGTTGAGTTTTCAGCTGCCATGGCGCGTGTCGGACTTAAAGTTGCCGTTGAAAACAGCATCAGCGACGTTGCCACGGTGGTGATCCCCGCAACAACCCAAATTCTCCCGTCTTTATACATCTTAAAATGCGTCTTTGTCTCCATGTTAAATTCCCCCTCCAAAGTTGACGCTGTCGTCATGAATCTCCCTTCATAACGACCTAGTGACGTTACCTATATTGTAACACTGGGCGTTTATCTAGTGATTAATTTAGAACTTGATTTTTGATTGAATCATCAATCAAAGGTCAATTAGCCTTGAAAAGGTGGCAATATGGCAGATTGCTTCACCTGTTTTCGAGGGTTTTAGGCCACGATGGAACAGGTTTCAGATAATTATCGGATAACTGAAAAAACAGCTGAGATTGGCCCAGTTCAAGGACGAAAATTCAAAGCTGGTTTTTAATTTTCCCACAATGAGGTGTGAGGTGGAATAACTCGGCCAAAACACTGAAAACGCTACCAATTTCAACGGGTTTGATAACTTATGAGCAATATAAAACGGATTACCAATGCTTCTAATGTAATTTTAATTAAAAGACAGCGTTTTAGCGAAATTTCGCGGCGTTTACCACTGATAAAGTCTAATAAATCGGGAATTCTCACAACAATGTGAGCTCGGCTAATCAAGGGTACCGTTGAAACATGTTTCACATTTTGAAACACGTAACAGGCCACGAATGCCCGTAGCACAAGGGCTGGAAACGCTTCAACATTTTCTGAGAATCAGATATGATGTGTTCGTAAACAAATGACCAAACAAAAAAAGGAGTTTTCAAAATGACAAAACGTGATTACATCGACACTACTACTTATACCCAAGCTGAGATCCAATACATGATCGATTTAGGTTTGAAGATCAAGGAATCAATCAAAAACGGTTACTACCCACCACTATTGAAGAACAAGACGTTGGGCATGATTTTTGAACAAAGCTCAACTCGGACTCGGACTTCAGCCGAAGCAGCCATGACTGAACTTGGTGGCCACGCGCAATACTTAGCCCCAGGCCAAATTCAATTAGGTGGTCACGAAACCATCGAAGATACCTCGCAGGTACTTGGCCGGATCCTTGACATTATTGGTGCCCGGGTTGACCGTCACCACACCGTTGCCGAAGTTGGTAAGTACGCTAAGGTGCCAGTTGTTAACTTCATGAGTGATTACAACCACCCAACCAAGAACTTGGCGACATCATCACCATGACGGAACACTTACCAGAAGGCAAGAAGTTAAGTGATTGCAAGATCGTCTTTGTCGGCGATGCTACTCAAGTTTGTGTTTCTACCATGTTTATGACCACCAAGATGGGGATGGACTTCGTTCAATTTGGCCCTAAAGGTTTCCAAATGAAGGACGACGTTGTCAAGATCGGTAAGAAGAACGCCGAATTATACGGTGGTAGCGTGACAATCACCGAAGATGCTGACGAAGCTTTGAAGGATGCCGACTTTGTTTACACCGACGTATGGTATGGCTTGTACGATGCCGAAATGGGCAAAGACGAACGGATGAAGATCTTCTACCCTAAGTACCAAGTTAACGCAGACTTAATTGCAAAGGCTTCAGATCACGTTCGCTTCATGCACTGCTTACCAGCTACTCGTGGTGAAGAAGTTACCGACGAAGTGCTTGATTCAGATTACTCCATTGTTTGGGACGAAGCTGAAAACCGGAAGACGGCGATGCGTGCAATCTTCGTTTACTTGTTAAACCCAGAATTAAAGTACGCCTCAAAAGCAGTTGCTGACAAATACGACGCTGAGTTTGAACTGATGCTTAAGAACGCTGTTGATTCACGTAACAACGACTAAACCCGTTCAAGCGCACTAGCGCCAAAGATTGGAGATTTGCATCATGGAAAACGGGAAACCAAAAAAGAAGTTTAGATTATTCGATGCCGTGCTCATGTCCGTGGTTGTTATCATGGTGGTTGAGTCCGTGGCACCAGCCGCAGCGATTGGGACCTCACAGTTCTTCTGGTGGATCTTCCTCCTAGTTCTGTTCTTCTTACCATATGGCTTGATTTCATCTGAGTTAGGGACAACCTACGTTGGTGATGGTGGCCTGTACGACTGGGTCAAACAGGCCTTCGGTGCCCGGTGGGGCGGTCGATTGGCCTGGGTTTACTGGATCAACTATCCGATTTGGATGGCCAGTTTAGCTGTTTTGTTCGCACAAGTTGCGGGAACGATTTTTGGCATTCACATGAACACCTGGGTTGCGATGATCGTTTAGTTAGCCTTTGTCTGGGTCGTTGTGATCCTTGGTAACAAGCCAGTTTCAGAATCCAAGTGGATCATGAACTTGGCGGCATTTGCGAAGATCTTTACGATCGCTGCCCTTGCTGTTTTAGGAATCTACGTTGCTGTGACTAAAGGGGTCGCTAACGACTTCTCGCCTAAGAACTTATTACCAGAAATGAACTTGAGCAGTTGGAGTAACTTATCAGTCATCATCTTCAACTTCCTCGGCTTTGAAGTTGTCGCTACGATGGCCGATGACATGGACAAACCAAAGAAACAGATTCCACAAGCCATTATCTATGGCGGAATTTTGATTGCCTTCTTCTACCTGATTTCAGCCTTCGGGATGAGTGTCGCTGTGCCAACCAGCAAATTATCCGCTTCAAGTGGGTTATTAGACAGTTTCATCCTGTTAATCGGTCACATGAACTGGTTTGTTGTTATAATTGGCATTATGTTCCTTTACATCTTAGCTTCTGAAATGATTTCCTGGGCCTTGGTGTGAACTACGTGGCCGATTACGCTGCAAAGGATCACGTCTTACCCGAAATCTTTGGTAAGGAAGACAAAAATGAGATGCCCGTTGGGACGGGTTACTTAAATGGCATCGTTGCATCAGTTCTCGTGGTTGCGTCACCATTTATCCCGAACCAAGACATTTTCTGGGCGTTCTTCTCACTGAACGTGGTTGCCTTACTGATTTCATACACGATGATGTTCCCAGCTTTCTTGAAGTTAAGAAAGACGGATCCAGATCGCGAACGGCCTTTCAAGGTACCTGGTGGGCCGGTAATGATTCAATTGATGACTTGGGTACCAGAAGTTCTCTTGATTTTCACCATCATTTTGACGGCCGTGCCATTGAATGGCAGTGCTGCTGAAATTTCAAGCAAGATGCCAATTTTGATTGGGACGATCATCACACTTGTTATCGGTGAAATTGTTGTTCGCTATGCCGAACATAAAAATAAAATGAAAGTCGCCTCGACGACTCAAAAGGAGCGTTTATCATGACGAAGACATTAGACAGTACCCCTAAAAAAGACGGATTCAGAATGCCTGGCGAATTTGAACCACACAAGGGTGTTTACATCCTTTGGCCAGAACGTCCAGATAACTGGCGCAATGGTGGTAAGCCAGCCCAAAAGACCTTTGTGAAGGTTGCGGAAGCTATTTCTGAATTTGAACACGTGACGGTTGGCGTTAACGATGCCCAATACGCAAATGCGCGGACGATGTTACCTGACAACGTTGAAGTTGTTGAAATTTCTAACGATGATTCATGGGTTCGTGACTGTGGGGCGACCTTTGTCAAGAACGATAAAGGCGACTTGCGGGCCGTTGACTGGACCTTTAACGCTTGGGGCGGCTTAGAAGATGGCTTGTACTTCCCATGGGACAAGGACGACCGGGTTGCGCAAAAGATGGCCGAAATCGAACACGTTGACCGTTACCGGTTGGACGACTTTGTTCTTGAAGGCGGCTCGATCCACGTTGATGGCGAAGGCACTTTGATCACCACTGAAGAATGCCTTTTGTCACAAGGCCGGAACCCACAATTGTCTAAGGAACAAATTGAAGAAGTTTTGAAGCAACATTTGAACCTCGAAAAGATCATTTGGTTGAAGAAAGGGATCTACCTGGACGAAACCAACGGCCACGTGGACAACATTGCCAACTTTGTTAAGCCAGGGGTTGTTGCCTTAGCTTGGACGGATGACGAGAACGATCCACAATACGCCATTTCTAAGGAAAACTTGGAAATTTTGGAAAACGCTACGGATGCCAAGGGTCGCAAGCTGAAGGTCGTTAAGCTGTACGTTCCAAAGCCAGTCACCATCACCAAAGAAGAAAGCTTGGGCGTTGATGCAGTTGATGGCACCTTGCCACGGACTGAAGGCGAACGCTTAGCTGCCAGCTACGTGAACTACTACACCGCTAACGGCGGCATCGTCTTCCCAACTTTCGGCGATCCTAACGATGAAAAGGCCAAGGAAACCTTAGCTGAACTTTATCCAGATCGTAAAATCGTTGGCGTTCCAGCCCGCGAAATCCTATTGGGTGGTGGGAACATCCACTGCATTACCCAACAAGTTCCTGAAAACTAAGCGTTAAAAACAAAAATAGGCTCATCCTTGAAACCAGAATTATCTGAAATGCAGCTTAATTTCTGATAATTCTGGTTTTGGGTTTTGGTAGCCAAATGCTGACTAACTGGTATTGGAGGAAAAGAATATGGCAAAACGACGCATCGTGGTCGCACTTGGCGGCAACGCAATTTTATCAAAGGATGCTTCAGCACAAGCACAACAGGAAGCCCTTCGTCAAACGGCACACTACTTGGTTCAATTCGTTAAACAGGGTGACGAACTGGTAGTTTCTCACGGAAATGGTCCCCAAGTTGGGAACCTGTTGCTACAACAGGCGGCCGGAAGCACTAAAACCAATCCAGCAATGCCGCTGGATACCGCCGTTGCAATGACGCAAGGCAGTATTGGGTTCTGGCTTCAAAACGCTTTGCAGGAAGAATTGATCAAGGCTGGTTTAACGAAGTCGGTTGCGACCGTTGTGACGCAGGTTGAAGTCAGTGAAGACGATCACGCCTTCGTTGACCCAAGCAAACCAATTGGTCCGTTCTACACTCGCGATGAAGCGGAAGGGCAACATGCAGAGCATCCTGATTACCGTTACGTGGAAGACGCTGGGCGTGGTTACCGTCGCGTTGTGCCATCTCCAAAGCCAGTTAACGTGGTTGAAGCCGACGTTGTTGAGAAGTTAGTTGACGCTGGGGTCGTGCCGGTTTCAGTTGGTGGCGGTGGCGTGCCAGTTGTCCGTAAGGGTAACCGGCTTGAAGGCCGCGAAGCCGTAATTGACAAGGATTTTGCTTCCGAAAAATTGGCCGAACAGATCCACGCAGATACGTTGATCATTCTCACGGCCGTTGATCACGTCTTCGTTAACTTCAACACGCCACAACAAAAGTCGTTGACGAACGTGACGGTGCCAGAATTAAAGCGTTACATCGATGAAGGTCAATTCGCCAAGGGTAGCATGCTGCCAAAGGTTGAAGCCGCCATTGATTTCGTTGAAAATACCCCTCATGGCCGGACCGTCATTACCTCGCTTGAAAACATTGGCGACTTCTTAGCCAACGGTGAAGGCACGGTCATTGCTCGGGTGGTGGAAGAACCCGTTCGTTAAGTGAAACAAAAATGCCGGGATAGGTTGATCACAACGGCGTGATCAGCACACTTTTAAGCTAAGTTGAGTGCTTCCTCTCTAAACTTGATCTGACTAACCGAAACTGTTGATATCCCGGTGCGATAAGGCTAACTCGCCTGAATTCCAAGACCAGGAATTCAGGGCGAGTTTTGCGTTAGACTGGTATTGAGAACGCTTTTAATTGAAGCGAAATGTGCTATGATAGTTGAGCAATGTTTGACAACGTTACCAGTTTTTGGGAAGCAAGTGCTGGTTGATTTAAAATCGTTTGAAATGCAGAGGACCCATTTTGTGCTGCTAAATTTAAGGTAAGGGAGAGAGACTCTGATGAAATTAACTTCCACACCAGCTGCAGATGGTTATCGATTGCCAGCCGCATTTGAACCCAATCGGGCTGGGTATATGATTTGGCCGCAACGGCCTGATAATTGGCGTGAAGGCGGTAAACCCGTTCAGCGGTCGTTTGTGAAGCTGGCCGAACTGTTAGCACGGGATGAATTCATCACGATGTTGGTGAATCAAAACCAGTATCAAAATGCGCGGGCGATGTTACCCGATTCTGTTCGCGTCATTGAGATGAGTAATGACGATGCGTTCATTAAGGATACGGGACCGTTTTACCTCGTTAATGCTGCTGAAGACTTACGAGCAGCTGACTTTAACTTCAATGCGTGGGGCGGTCTGTTAGATGGGCTATACTTCCCGTGGGATAAAGATAATCAGATTGCCCAAAAATTAGCGGATCTCGATGGTATCGACTTTTATAAACACCAACGGGTTTTGGAAGGGTGCTCGGTCATGGTTGATGGTGAAGGTACCCTGATCACGACTGAAGAAGTGATTTTGTCTGAGGGTCGTAATAAATCGGCTTCAAAGGCTGAAGCTGAACAAGTCTTTAAGGACTACTTCGGTGCTGAAAAAGTACTGTGGTTACCGGAGGGCTTTTTCTTAGACGAAGCCGGTGGTGACATTGATAACATGGTCAGTTTCGTTCGACCTGGAGAAATCGTACTGTCATGGACGGATGATAAAACGGATCCGCAGTATGAAATTAGCCACGCGGCGTTTGATAAGTTAGTTGGGATGACGGATGCGAAGGGACGCAAATTAAAGATTCATCGACTACAGATTCCTTCCCAGCTGTTATTGACAGCGGATGAAGCTAACGGGGTTGATCCCATCAACGGGATGTTGCCCCGGGTAACGAATCAACGCTTAACGGCGACTTACGTCAACTACATTACGACGAATCGGAGCGTCATCGTCCCAACCTTTGACGATCCACAAGATGAAGTGGCGCTGGCGCAATTCCGAGCACTGTATCCGGATCGACAGGTGATTGGTTTCCCAACGCGAGAAATCTTAACCGGTGGCGGTGGTCTACACACGATTTTGTTAAACGTACCAGGAAAATAGGACGGAGATGCTAGATGAATTTCTTTGAAATCGTTAATGCCCACTTAAGTTCGTTGACCAATAACGAACAAGCGTTATTCGACTACGTGGTTAAAAACATGAACCAAATCAAAAACCAGAGTATTCGAGAAGTGGCGAGTGAAACGTACGTCTCAACGGCGACCTTTCTGCGCTTCGTTAAAAAGCTGGGGTTTGTGGGATTTAGTGAATTTACAACGGTGATCAAATACACGTTGTTAAACAACGACCAGACTGAAGAAAAGCCATCACCGTTCACGGTGGCCCAAACCGATTATCGGGAAGAATACTTAAAAAATATTACGGAATCGGTTCGCGTGGTGCCCATCAGCAAACTACACGAGATTACGCAACGGCTGTCGATGCACCCAAAGTTGTATTTTTTTGCGAAGGGTATCAGCAAGCACGCCACGGATTACATTAACTACCTGTATACGATGGCAGGATTTGAAGTGATCTTTCCAATCGATCATGATTATCGGGTTGCGGCGCGGCAGCATTTGACGGCCGACGATTTAGTGTTTGTCCTAACTTACAACGGGACCGATGGTGAGTTTTTAGAGCTGATGAATCAGTTGATCAGCGGTCAAACGCGGCCGTTCATGATTTCGATTACTGAGCCGGATAATAATACGATTCAAAATTTAAGTGATATTAACCTCTATATTTTCTCGGATGCGGTTAAAGTGAATCAAACGGATATTAGTTCCCGCATCTCGACGATTGCCTTGATGGAGTTGATTTTATACCAATACATTGAGGATTATGGTGGTCGGGATTTCAATTTAGTGAAACGTAATCAGTAAGCTATAAAAAGCAAGTTTCAAAGTATACCCTTAAGGTCTACTTTGAAACTTGCTTTTTGTTTAGCATATTAGTTAATTCATTCAAACACCGGTTCATTCACCGCAAACTCCGGCGTCTCTCCCGACAATACCGCATCGATCATCTTAGCGGCAGTCATTGCCATCTCTCGGTTGGCTTCAACTGTGTTGGCGCCGATGTGTGGGGTGATGACCACGTTGTCCATCTGAAGTAGTGGCTGTCTTGGGTAAGTGGTTCTTTGGCGAACACATCCAATGCGGCACCCGCAATGCTGCCCTGTTGAAGGGCGTCGATTAATGCGGGTTCGTCACGATAGCGCCCCGAGCCAAGTTGATCAGCCCAGCAGTCGGCTTCATGAGGTCGAATTCCCGTTGACCCACACTGTGAATCGTTTCCGGAACGGCAGCGAGGTGTAAGCTGACATAATCGGCTTCCCGGAAAAGTGTGTCCCGGTCGACGAAGGTGCCAAGTGGTGTATCGACAGGTTCGCGGTCGTACAGCAACGTTTTGGTACCGAAACTGGTCAATAACTGCGCGAGAGCCTGACCAACGTGCCCAAAGCCAACGATGCCGACGGTGGCACCTGCAACGTCATGCCCCATTAAGTGATAGGCACCAGTCCAGTCGCCCTGACGCGTTTTAACGTTGACGGCGTTCATGTTCCGTGCCAGTAACAACATGTCCATCAGCGCCGCTTCTGCCACGCTGTGGGCGTTGGCGCCGGGCGTGTTGGTGACCCAAATGCCGTGTTTGGCGGCGTAATCAACGTCGATGTTGTCGTAACCCACGCCACGGCGGGCGAGAACTTTGAGGTTGGGCATTTTGGCGTACAAGTCGTTTGGAAGTTTTTTGCTGATCATCATTACGGCGGCCGCATCTGGGGCAGTTTCGAGAATCTCGTCCTCGCCCGGATTATCGACGGTCAGCACCTCGTAGCCGTGTTTTGCGAGGTAGTGGTCGGTCAGGTCGTCAGCAATTTTAGGCACGATAATTTTAGCAGTCATCTACTGTCAGTCCTTTATTAGTTAGTTGCAGTTTTGGTGTTACGGTGGCCACTGAGTGAACCTAAGTAGGCAGTGGCTTTCTGTTCGTCAAATTCATGCTCGGATTTGGCAATCACGATGGAAGCCAGTGAGTTCCCGAAGACGTTGACGGAAGTCCGGCCCATGTCGATGATCCGGTCGATCCCGGCGATGAAGGCCAAGCCAGATGTTGGCACACCAATGGTTGACATCGTTGCTAATAATACCACGAAGACGGCGCCAGTAACACCAGCCGTCCCCTTAGAGGTGATCATCAAGACCACAACGAGGGAAATTTGTTGTGCCAAACTCAGGTGGATGTTGTAGGCCTGAGCCAGGAACAACGCTGCGAGAGATTCGTAAATCGCTGCGCCATCCAAGTTAAACGAGTAACCGGTTGGAATGACGAAGGACACGATGCTCCGGCTGACCCCGTAGTTTTCCATCTTATCCATTAAGCGGGGGAGCACGGTTTCAGAGCTTGAGGTTGAGAATGCCAGAATGACTTCTTCTTTAATGACTCGGAATAAGTTGGTGATGCGTAGACCGAAGATGCGGCGGTAATGCCAAGCACAACGAAGATTAACAACGCAAAGGCAACGTAGGTCAGTAAGATGAAGACACTCAACGGCTTTAATGCAGAAAGCCCCATTTGGGCAATCGTTGAGCCAATTAGGGCGCAGACCCCAATTGGCGCAGCTTTCATAACCCAGTTAGTTACCTTAAACATGACTTGTGAAACGGCTTCGAGAAAGTCGGTAATGACCTTTCCCTTTTCACCAAGCGAAGCGGTCCCAAGGCCAAACATCACGCTGAAGAAGATGATCGGCATCATATTGCCTTCACTGAGGGAACTGAAGATGTTGGTGGGGATGATACCCATGATCAGGCTCCACATGCCACCATCTTTGGCAACGCTCTTCGCACTAGAGGTGTACTGACTGATATCAGTCGCCGTTAATGAGTGAATGTTGACCAAGTCGCCTGGTTTGAAAACGTTAGCGATAACCAACCCAAGAATAATGGCAATCGTCGTAATAATTTCAAAGTAAACCAGGGTCTTAACGCCAACTCGGCCAAGTTTCTTCGCATCGCCCATGCCGGCAATCCCGACAGTTAAACAGGAGACCACGATCGGTAACACAATCATTTGGATCAGGTTGATAAACATCGTCCCAATGTTGGACATGGCCGTAATGGCGGTTTTATTTTGGTAAAAGACCACCCCGAGGACCACGCCAAGTACCAGGCCAATCATGATTTGCCAGCCTTTGCGAAATTCTAAAATGCTTCGTTTTTTGCATACCCAATAATTCCCTTCAATCTATGTATCGCGTAGTGAAATAACAACATGTCATACCGTATCAAGCTGAGCTTAAAGTAAACTTAACGGGTATAACTCGCCAATTGTGATGCTTACTGAGAAAACGATTAAATTTTAAAAGTATCATACACCAAAATCCCGTTAAATGGGGAGGCAATGATTTGATTGTTGCGTAATTGTAATAGAACGTTCGGCGGGATGACGTGACTGGTGTCGATTAAGACGGAAGACCGCTAAAGGATGGGCGCTAGGTAATGGCGTTTGAGGTGGTGGTTTCGGATAACATTTACCGTTGAAATATTCTAATAAGAATAAAATCACCGTAATTCGCATTCGAAAAAGGTGAAATTGGCCTTTAATATAGTCGTGAATGAAAAATAAAATGAGAAAATAATGGCAATTAAATGTTGACATACTGGCCTGAAACAACGATACTTGGATATAACAAAAATGTATTATGAAAATATTTTAATAGTATATTGATGCGACATAAGCATTTAGAGAAGGGAAGTCATCGAAATGACAACGAAAGCAACCTACATAACTGATTCAACCGCATCGGAACAATCAACGACCGCTGCAGCTAAAACGGTCAAGTGGAACGGCCAACTACAAATTCAAGGCGTTGAGATCCTAAAGGGCGACGGCGGGATGATCGTCAGTCCAACCAAGGTGGGGTATATTATCATGACCTCAGATGATAAGGGATTGGAACGTAAATTTGCAGCCAAAAAGCGGAAACGCAATAAGCCGGGCGTGGTGTTGTGCGGTTCTTTGGAACAGGTTAAGCAATTAGCCCAAATGACACCAGAAATTGAGGCGCTCTACCAAAAGCACTGGGATCAAGATATTTTGCTGGGGTGCATTTTGCCTTGGAAGGCATCAGCTAAGGATCTGATTCCGGATGATGGTACCAAGGACTTGATGATGGATAAGCGTGATACGAGTTGCTTCGTCATTAAGTTCGGTACGCCAAGTGAACAAATTGCCCAAGAATTGTGGACGACCTATCATAAGTTTTCGTTCGCAAGTTCGGCTAACCCATCCGGCAAAGGGAACCGTGGTTTGGTGACGGGGATTGGCGAACGAATTGAAACCGCGGCTGATCTCATCATCGAAGCCAACGATTACGTGGCATCGATTCAACCGGATAAGACGATTGATACCCGCTATGAACAAGGGGTAATGGTGTCCATGGTGGATGAAAGTGGCGAACTTGTGCCAAAGCAAAACGGTCAGGTTGGCGTGAATCCGGCACCAATTGTGATTCGTAAGGGCCTCGATGTTGATAAGATCATGGCCAACATGAGTGAGATTTTTTCAACTTGGACGTATCAACACGGGTTGTACTATTAAATAAAAGCTTGAATTAAAAACGAATGCCGCAGACTCCTGATGTTGGAATCTGCGGCATTCGTTTTGATTGATTAATTGAGGGCAGAAAAAAGACCGCCGAGGCGGTCTTTTTCTAAAAGTTAGTTTTAATTAAGCAACAGTAACGTTGGCTGCTTGTGGGCCGCGGTCGCCTTGTTCAACGTCTAAGGTCACTTTTTGGCCTTCTTCAAGCGTCTTGTAACCTTCAGCATTGATAGCTGAGAAGTGTACGAAAACGTCTGAGCCGTTTTCAAGAGTGATAAAACCAAAACCTTTGTCGCCGTTGAACCATTTAACAGTACCTTGTTCCATAAGAATGAAACCTCCGTGCGCATAGCGCAATATATTTGTGCATTTGAAGACTTTTGAAATCGGGGATGTCATTCTCACGAACGTCGTACCAAAATTTCGAAGTAGTAAATACATTAGTACCTAGCTTAACAGGTCATTCCCGAAATAGCAAATGAGAAGTTCGCTTTATTGAAATAAAAGCGGGTGAATCGTTGTGAGGACGTGGCTTACAGTCAAAGATATTTAATTTTGGTGAACAGTCACATTAAATGTTAATTATCGTATTGTTGCTCTAACCTAATGTAGTGGTTGGAACGTAACGCGGCTAAGCCACCGATGAGCGCCAAAACAACGAGTAACCAAAAGTCGATGTGGCTACCAGTACGCGTTGCGGCTGCAGTCGATGACATCGTGAGTTCGTGGGCCGAAATAATGGCTGATAGCACGCCCGTTCCCAATGAACCGGCATATTGTTGCAACATGTTGAAGAGCGAGTTCTGATCGGCTTTATTGGCCATTGAGACGTGCTTGCTAGCATCGGACATGAGGTTACCGAAACCGAAATTGAATCCTAAGCGGAGCACGATAAAGAACACGGCAAGAAGGCCGAGTGTGAGGTGCTTGGTCAACGTTGCGAATAGCAGTGTCCCGATAATGAATAGGGTGTTGCTGATGGCAATTGGTAAAATAGCACCCTTGCGATCATAGAGCCGACCGGCAAATGGCGCGAGACCAGCGCCTAACAGCGCACCGGGGAAGAGTACTAATCCCGCTGTCATCGAGTTAGCACCGAGGGTATTTTCCGCAAAGATTGGAATCACGAACGAGATGCCGATGTTGGTGAATTGCAGGAGGAAGTGGTTAGTCAACCGAAGCCGTAAAATCGGCATCTTTAGAATTGACCAATCCAGTAGCTGGCGCTGTCCGTGACGCGTATGCCAGATGAATAGGGCGGTGATAATGAGTGAGACAAAGCCCCAAATCAGAAAGTTGCTGCTGGTAAAGCCGTGAGTCCCTGCTTGGTTAAAGATCCAAACAAAACCCGCGAAGATGCCTGAAATCAGAACCAGCCCGACAATGTCAAATGGCGTTTGGTTCTGAAGGGCCTTTAACGTAATCGTTCGGTCGCCAAGAACCGCAACAATCAAAATAAACGGTAGCACGCACCAGAAAATGGCTTGCCAGCTTAAATAGTGGTTCAATAAACCGCCGTAAGTTGGCCCAAGTGCTGGCGCAAACGAGACCGTCATGCTGGCGAGACCGGTGTAGACACCGAGTTGGAGCTTAGGTACCTGGGATAAAATTAGGTGAAACATGATTGGCGTTGAAAGACCAGTTGAGATGGCTTGGAAGAGCCGGCCAATCATAAGAATTGGAAAACTCGGTGCCAATGCACAAAGTAGCGTCCCTACAAGGCACGCGGTGATAGCGATTCGAAATAGAGTGCGGCTATCAAACCGTTTGATGAGGTAAGCCGTGGTGCCCATGATAATGGTGACTAGTAATAAGTAACCGGTGGTCAGCCACTGAATCGTTGCCAGTGAAACGTGAAGCTGTTGAATTAACGTTGGAAACGTGACGTTCATCGATGTTTCAATTAAGATGCCGATGAACGACAATAACCCAACTGACAAGATTGACAGTTGGGTGCGTCGAGAAATTGTGTCAGTCAAAATAATACCTCTTTCGTTAGATTACGAATTTCAGTATAGACTGATTGATTGACGATTTCATATGAAAAGTTTGGACAGATTGACGCTTGTGTCCAGCGTAAGTGTTGGGTGCGATTTGGGTGAAGGCTGTTTGTCG
>NZ_BBAD01000062.1 GCF_001311075.1 Secundilactobacillus similis DSM 23365 = JCM 2765 | reverse complement strand
CACTATCACTCATAGTGGTACTGGCGACGTGCATTGCTATTACCTAGTTTTCGGCGCCTCATTAGATTCGGCTCTCCGCTTACTACTTTCCTAGCGGAACTGCCTTCTTTGACGCCCTCTGGCAACCGCGCCGAAACGTGCTCCGAGAAGCAGAAGGTTGCATGTAAGGGCCAACCGACAAAAAGGCCCCAAAAACCGGGCCCTTTTCGCCGGTTGGCCCTTACACTCCACCTTCTAACCGCTTCTCTCCGCACTCTACACCTTAAACTCCCTAGTCGCCCTAACCGCCACTTGCCAGCCATCATACAACCGTTGCCGCTTCTCTTCGGTCATATCCGGTACAAAACGCCGGCCTGGAGCATGGATCTTGGCAATTTCGTCTAAATCTTGCCAGTAGCCGATTGCTAGTCCGGCACAAATTGCGGCACCCAGCGCCGTGGTTTCCTCTTCTGCTGACCGGATAATTGGCACGTTTAGGATGTCTGCTTGAAACTGCATCAAATAGCGGTTTCTAGACGCACCACCGTCCGCCAAGATTTCCGTTACCGGCATCTCGGTATCTTTGCGCATGGTTTCGATGATGTCCCTTGTTTGGTAGGCAATTGACTGCAGCGTTGCTTTCACAAAGTCACTTCGGTTCGTTCCCCGCGTCAGGCCAAACACAGCGCCCCGGGCATCCTGATCCCAGTACGGTGCTCCCAATCCGTTAAAGGCTGGTACCACGTAAACTTCATCATCGTTTTCAGACGCCATCGCTACTTGTCTCGATTGCGGCACACTGTCAATGATCTTCATACTGTCATGCAGCCAGTTCACCGCGGTCCCGGCCACGAAGATCGACCCTTCCAGTGCGTAGGTCTTCTTACCACCAAGGTCGTACGCAATCGTCGTTAACAGTTGATTATCAGAGAACCGGGGTTCGTCCCCCGTATTCATCACGATAAAGGCGCCATCGCCGTAGGTATTTTTCACCTCACCCGGTTTAAAGGCCATTTGACCGATCAGCGCTGCCTGTTGGTCCCCCACTAGGCCGCAAATCGGCACTTCGACACCATAGAATTGGTAGTTTTTAGTCGTGCCGTAAACTTCAGAACAAGAGCGAATTTCCGGCAACAACTGCTTGGGGATGTTCAGGATTCGTAAAATATCGTCATCCCAACACAAATCGTGAATGTTAAATAACATCGTTCGACTGGCGTTGGTGGTATCAGTAATGTGCAATTGACCGTCTGACAGCTTCCACGCCAGCCAGCTATCAATGGTCCCCATCAACAGCTCACCGCGTTCTGCCCGCTCCTGAGCGCCTGGTACGTGGTCTAGTAACCAACGGACCTTGGTTGCCGAGAAGTAGGAATCAATTACTAATCCGGTTTTATCGTGAATGAGCTGTTCGTAGCCATCCGCCACCATCTGTTTCGCAATCGGCGCCGTTTGCTTTGACAGCCAGCCAATCGCATGGTAAATGGGTTGTCCCGTCTGCTTATCCCAGATAACCGTGGTTTCTCGTTGGCTAGAAATGCCGATGCCATCGATGTACTCTGGGTGGACCCCAGCATCGATCAACGCACTCGCAATTACCGACTGAACTGAATTCCACAGTTCATTGGCGTCTTGTTCCACCCAACCGTTGTGGGGGTAGTACTGCGGGAAGGTCTTCTGGCTTTCGATCACCTGCCGCCCCGAGTGATCAAACAGCACTGCCCGAGTGACCGACGTCCCCTGATCGATTGCTAGAATGTAGTGTTCCGGTGCCTTCATACCCATTTTCAAATCCCTCCAATTAACATCACGTAACCGGTTTCAAATCATTTCATTAAGCATACCATGTTCACAAGCGTTCCGTCATGAGAGCCCTTTAATTTAAGAGAAACTAAACCTCTAGGCCGATTTAATCGCATTTAGGCTATCATCATTACAGCGTTAGTTCACTTGTGAAATTAGTTGATGATCAACGATCGCGCGTGTGGACTATCAAAGATGCCAGCTGTTTTATACGTCAATGGATGGTCAAATAACGGCCCATCAACACCAACGTGTGGTACTCGCCATTTTCACCGCAGAGATCGAGGTCGTGCGCGGCTAAGTAGTCCAAGAAATTTTGGTTTAACGGCTGACCTAAAAAATCATCCGGAATGCCAGAAGCCTTCGAGACCGTTTTAATCATCGCCGTATAGCCGCGATCCAAGAACCGATGAACCAATGAAACACGACCCTGTTGCCAAAGTGGCAAGACTGGTGTCAGGCCCGCTCGTTGGGCAATTTGTTTATCCCAATCACCGTTTTGTTCAATATCGATATCACCAAAGGCCGCAACGGTAGCGCCGTAGTCCTGACTTTGTTTCAGTGCCGCCACCATTGCGTCTTCGTAAGTCGTTGCGTTTGTCGGTACTGTTAATAACGGCAAATTCAAACAGTCTGCCGCCGCCTGCAACACGTTTAACGGCACGCCGTGAAACCAGGACCGGTCGATCTCATCATTCACACTAGTAATTAAGCAAACCGGCTGGTGGCCCTCGTTGACCAGCGTATCCAGCGCCAACATACTGTCTTTACCCGAACTATAATTCAAACAAAATTGCATGATTCCGCCTCCCCTATTTAGTAGGTTTATTATACCAAACTAAAACAACTCACCGCCGTTCATGATGAACAGCCATGAGTTGTTTTACATTATCTAAATTGGGTAACGTCAATCAGTCCCCCAAACCACGGGATCGCTAAATCAGCGCTTAATTTGAACCCGCAAATCTGCTGGTTTGTCGGTATTCGTTGGGTGCAGTTCTTCTTGATAATCAAAGTCTGCTTCCTCAAAGTACCGCTTCACCTCAGCGTTAACGGTTGCCAAATCCCGGGTATCGTTGTCTTGTTGTTTGATCAGCAGCGTATACTCGTTGGCATCCTCGTCAGCGTTTTCAAATTCGTAAATTACGGCTACCGTATTTAGAATCTCTTGAATCAACTGTCGCTCTGTCATTGCCATCTTATCTACCTCTGTTCAAAATTAGTTACATATTTAATATAGGCTTTTTTGTGAAAAATGTGAAGAAGAGAGCGTGCCAAAACTCGTTTAGGTCCCATAATATAAGCGGACTAATTCGTGAATTCCTGGTTTTGGAATTTATGAATTAGTCCGCTTATATGGCCGGGACCTGAGTTTTGGCACGCGACCCAGCGGTGCTTGGAAGCCTATCTGGCGTTTAGACTATATAACCGTCTTGAAATGGAGCGACATTTTTATTACGTTTTGAGCCAAGAAGCCAGTTCGATACTTACCAATACAGTCTTTATCCACCGGCTAAAATTTGAATTCAGCAACGCGCACGCGCTATTTAGCCAAATATTACCACATCTATATCAACTTCCTTGCTTTTTCCCCTAAAATCTGATACTTTTATCTCATCTTAATCTAATTATAAGGAGGAGGCCTAACATGCGACCACGAATTGCATTGCCAGCCGATACATTGGCTGAAGCAACCAACATTATTAACGAACGTAACGCGGCGTTTGCGCCACGGCCAGCAATCGAAGCGGTTGTTAAGGCTGGCGGGGTGCCCGTTATTTTTCCGAGCGTTGACCCCGAAGACGTCACTGATTACTTGGACCTCTTCGATGGCGTTCTCTTTCTCGGTGGCGATGACGTGGATCCCACTTTTTATGGTGAAGAACCTACGAAAAACTAGGGACGACTTACCGCAAACGCGACCTCTTTGAAATTGAACTGTTAAAGCAGTCCGTTGCTCACGGTAAAGCGATCCTAGGCATTTGTCGCGGGCTTCAATTGATCAATATCGGGTTGGGTGGCACGGTTTATCAGGACCTGTCACAAAACCCCACAACGACGTTAAAACACCACCAAACCGCTCCCGGCAACATGCCTTCCCACCACGTCTCAGTGGCACAGGGCAGTCGCTTGTTAAAAATCGTTGGCAAGCGCCCTTACGTTAACTCCCGCCACCATCAAGCGGTGAAGGACGTTGCCCCAAGTCTTAAAATTACAGCGCGCGCCGATGATCAAGTGGTAGAAGCCATTGAATCGGTGAAGAGCGAACAAATTCTGGCCGTGCAGTGGCACCCAGAGAACATGTATAAGCATCACGAAGAGTCTAAGGCACTGTTTTCAGATTTTATCGAGCGATCCAAACGGGTTGCTCACGAAACGCGTTAACTTCAGGCATAAAAAAGAACCGCGTGTGCGGTTCTTTTTTTTATGCCTGATTGAGTTGTTCTGCCAAGTATTTAAACGTCTGCCGACTCTCCGGTAACGCGTGCCAGAAGAGGTAATCGTGCAACATGCCTTTAAGTTCGTGCACATCCACCTGCGTGCCGGTGGCCTGCTGTAACTTAGTGGCTAATCGCTGATGATCCGGCAACAATAATTCCGTTGTCCCGTAGAAGAGACCAATTCGGCCCAAGTGTTCTAGATTGCCGTTAATTGGACTTAACAGCGCATCGTCCAGCACCAACTGCCCCGCATAGTTAATCGCCGTCTGACGCATTGCCGCAAATGATAGCTCTGGATCATTATCATCTCGCGCCTCGATTTGAGGATCCCGCATCGCAAGATCCGTCCAGGGTGACACCAGCACGCTAGCCTTTGGTAACAGGGCATGCTGATCACGTAGCTGTTGCAATAAAACCAACGCTAAGCCACCGCCAGCTGAGTCGCCGAGTAGGTAAAACTGATCATCCGGGTACTCTAATCCTAACTCCTGATACGCCGCGACCGTTGCCGGAACCGTCACAGTTGCCGTAGCTTCTGGTGCCAACGGATAATCAATGAGGGTTGCTCGGGCCCCTAATTGATCACTGATATAAATCAACCATTCGCGATGACTCTCCGTTGCCGGAACGGTATAAGCCCCACCGTGCAATAACACCACGTGCTTAGTCGTTTCCTGTTTTGGTGTCACCGTCACCAGCCGTCCCTGTTCTAACGGCACGACTGTCACGCGATCTGGATCAGGGAACTGTTCAGGTGCCACTTCATCTTGGCGCCGATTTGGGTGCATAAAACTCGTCGCCACCTGTTGTTTCAACCGACTCCGTTTTGTTTTAAACAATAACCAATCGCCACGTAAACTCATGCCCTAGTCTGCCTCCTGATTACGAACCGTAAACCGTTGCCGAATATGGGTCGGCGTCTCAAGTTCGTCCAAGATGGCCAGTGCCATATTGCCAGTCGTTAATTCCGAACGACCGTCTGCATCAAACATCACCTTTTGGTCACCCATGACATAGCTGCTTGCAGGTCCCAGCTTAAATTCGCGCTGCGGTGAGACCGCAAACCAATCTACGTTATCAATCATCTGTAAAAAGGCGTGCTCGTAAGTCTGATTTAACGGTACCCCGATCCAATCTTCATGCCCCGGTGTTGCCATTAAATGGTCTAACAGTGGTCGTCCATCCGGCATCGTTAAACTAGCGGCACCAATAATCACACCCAACCGCGTTTGCGTTTCTCGCAGTTCATGCACGATTCGAGTCAGTAAGTCTAGATGCAGGTAGGCCAACGGTGACCCCATCGGCACGCCAAACGCATCGATCACAACGTCAAATGCCGTGAGGTCCTCTCGAGTCAGCTCAAACCCGTCCTTCACTAACAGCGTTGCATCCGCACCTAAAACGCCTTGCGCCTTAGCAGCGTTACGCACAATCGCAGTCGGCTGGTGCCCGCGCTTAAGCGCCTCCTGGTAGACAGCCGCCCCTGCTTTACCATTACCGCCAATAATTCCGATTTTCACGTCTCATCATCCTTTCGTGGCACTTTGATATGTGTATTATAACGCTTTCATTTTGGTAAGAGTGAGAAATAACTCGGTTAGGCCCCAGAATGTAAGCAAATAACGCCGTAGATTCCCGGGTCTGGAATCTGCGGCGTTATTTGCTTACATGGCCGGGGCCTGAGTTATTTCTCACGTTTCGGCTTGAGGACAGTGGTGCGGTTCTTGTTGGATTTGGTTTGATGTTGAGTTAAGGCGGCTGGTTGAGTTTTAGTGCGGTTACGTCTTTTGACTGAGCTTCGGGCTTTGTTACCCGTCTGTTCGGGTTATATTTGTAAGTATCGAACGGGTTTCTTAACTCGTAATTGGCTTATCCTTCTACTCTTGTTCGAAACTGTTATCTAGCCTAAACGTGGCCCCAAAAGCAGGTCCCGGCCATGTAAGCCACTAAAAAGAGGTACGGCCAAGAAACGGCCGTACCTCTTTTTAGTGGCTTACATTCTGGGACCTAACCGTTTTTTGGTCCACTCTCACAACGGCACATAATCCCTCAAATAACTAATATTCCGCACCACAAACTTATGCTCCACAATATCAATAATCCCCTCCGCCCGCAGATCACTGATGATTCTAGTGACTGATGAGCGGGAGTTGATGCCGCAAAAGCCGGCAATGTCTAGGTTTGTGACGACGAAATCAATCAGGATGCCCTGATGGTCGGGGAGGCGCTTGCCGAATAAGCCGACGAGTTGGTTCAGGAATGTGCAGACGACGTCGTGTTTGCTGCCCATGATCATTTGCTGGGAGCGCACGATGTTTTCGGACAACTTCGTTCGGTAGTATTCCTTCACGTAGTTGTTGAGCCCCTCGTCCTTATTGACCATTTGCCAAACTTGACGCGGTTGATCTCGTAAAACTCAGCGGTGTCCGATTCAACCCGCACGTTAAATGGCTGATCGGTATCCTTTGAAATCTCATCCCGTAACAGACTGATGACGTCTGGTTTGGCGATGTAGGATAAGTTAAATTCTCGACCATCCTGCAGAATAATCGAATTCTTAACGATGCCACGTTTCAAAATATAAGTGTTCGTCTCTTCTAGGCCATGATAGGTCAAATAGGTGTGACGTTTTTTGGTGATCACGTGGGCGTGAACGGCTTCCATTTGACTCAAAAGGTACTCAGTTCGGTTCATAACCATGTGTTTTTCAGATCCTTAGCAGGGTGGAAACGATTTCACAAACCCTATTTAATAGATGTCTTAAATCATACTTTATAGAGTTTATCACACTCGCAACCATTGTGAACTTAAATTTTCACGATGTAACAAATCATACGCTCTTTTTGTGCACCAAATTTGACGTAACAATCCGAGTATTTTTGAAATTTAAAAAGCATATGATAATAACCATGCTTTGAGAGAAAGGATTACACAACATGATTGATATTGAATTACCTTATGACAAGAAAAAAATCACGGCGCACATCCCAGATGCGAACTTTGCCGGGAAATTAGTGTCACAAGCTGCAACCTACGAAAACCCCATTTCAGAAGCTGAAACGGTGGAACGCTCGTTGGACAACCCAATTGATTCACCTAAATTGGAAGAATTAGCCAAGGGCAAGAAGAACATCGTGATCATTTCATCTGACCACACCCGCCCAGTGCCATCACACATCATCACACCAATCTTACTTCGTCGGCTCCGCTCAGCAGCCCCAGATGCTCGTATCCGCATCTTAGTGGCAACCGGCTTCCACCGGCCTTCAACCCGCGAAGAATTGATCAACAAATACGGTCAAGACATCGTGGACAACGAAGAAATCGTGATGCACTACTCCGAACGCGACGAAGACATGGTCAACATCGGTAAGCTGCCTTCTGGTGGTGATTTGATCCTCAACAAGGTGGCCGTTGAAGCCGACCTCTTGATCTCAGAAGGGTTCATCGAATCCCACTTCTTCGCCGGTTTCTCTGGTGGTCGGAAGTCCGTTTTGCCTGGGATCGCCTCATACAAGACGATCATGGCCAACCACTCTGGCGAATTCGTTGCTGATAAGCACAGCCGGACCGGTAACCTGCACCACAACATGATCCACAAGGACATGGTCTTTGCAGCCAAAGCCGTTCACTTGCAATTCATCCTCAACGTTGTGTTGGACGAAGACAAGAAGATCATTGCATCATTTGCCGGTGATCTGGAGAACGCCCACAAGAAAGGAACTGATTTCGTGGCTTCCCTTTCACAAGTCGACGCCATTGATTCTGATATCACCATTTCAACCAACGGTGGTTACCCACTTGACCAAAACATCTACCAAGCCGTTAAGGGCATGACCGCTGCAGAAGCCACCAACAAGCCTAACGGAACCATCGTCATGGTTGCCGGCTGTCGTGATGGTCACGGTGGCGAAGGGTTCTACCACAACTTAGCTGATGTTGACGATCCAAAGGTTTTCTTGGACCAAGCCATCAACACCCCTCGTTTGGAAACCATCCCTGATCAATGGACGGCTCAAATCTTGGCCCGCATCTTGGTCAACCACCACGTCATCATGGTCTCCGACCTCGTGCAACCTAACCTTGTAACGGACATGCACATGGAACTCGCCAACAGCTTGGAGGAAGCCATGGACATGGCCTACAAACGCGAAGGTGAACAAGCTAAAGTTACTGTCATCCCTGATGGATTAGGCGTCATCGTCAAAGCAAAGGATTAATTTAACCATGGCAAATAACAACATGGCCGCCCTCTTAAAACGGGTGGCAGCCCAACAACTATCCGTTGAAGACGCGCTGGGTCAGCTTGACGATCCCGGCTTCGTCGATCTCGACTACGCGAAGGTGGACACGGACCGGCAACAACGCACCGGTTACCCGGAGGTCATCTACGGCGAAGGCAAAACGGCCGCTCAAATTATCGGCATCATCCAAGCAATGGTACCGACCCACGCGAATATTTTAGTCACCCGGGTCTCACCAGAAAAGGCTGCGTCAGTCCTGACCGCCTATCCCGAAATGACCTATCGTGAAGACGCGCAAGTGATGACGTGGCAACAAACTGCCATTGCCAAAACAGCGCACACCATTGCGGTAGTCACTGCGGGCACGTCCGACCTCAAAGTCGCTGAAGAAGCCGCTTTAACTGCCGAAGCATTTGGTAACACCGTTTCCCGGGTTTACGACGTTGGTGTTGCCGGGATTCACCGTCTGTTCGCCCGGCTTGACGTCATCCGCGAAGCACAAGTGGTCATCGTGATTGCCGGGATGGAAGGCGCCCTCGCCTCAGTTGTTGGTGGTCTCGTGGACAAACCGGTTATCGCGGTGCCCACTAGTGTTGGCTATGGCGCCAGTTTTGGTGGCATGTCAGCCCTATTGACCATGTTGAACAGCTGCGCGTCAGGGATCACCGTGGTCAACATCGACAACGGCTTTGGCGCCGGCTACAGTGCCAGTCAAATCAATCACTTAACGGAGAACGACAAATGACAACCCTATATTTAGATCCATTTTCAGGACTCAGCGGCAACATGTTGCTGGGCGTCCTGTTCGACCTTGGACTGGACTTTGACCAGTTTCAGGCTGAGTTAAAGAAACTCAACGTCACCGGCTATCGGTTGACCCTCGAAAAAGCCAAACGCTCGGCCATTGGTGGTCAGTTATTCGGCATTGAACTAGAAGACACTCACCATCACGCCGATGAAAGTTTGACCGCACAGGAAATCGCTGAACACGAACACGCCCATGAACACGGTGATGCGCACGAGCATGAACATCATCACCACGATCATGACGATGCCCACGAGCACCACCACGACCACGAAACTGATCACGTTCACGCTCACCACCATCACCACCACGGTCGTAACCTTGCGGAAATCCAAACCATCATCAACCACGCGGATTTGAAACCGTCAATCAAGGATCAGGCGCTTGGTGTCTTTAACGAGATCGCCCAAGCTGAAGCTCACGTGCACCAGTTATCTTTGGATGAAATCCACTTCCACGAAGTTGGTGCCTTGGACTCCATCGTTGACATCGTTGGGTTCTTCGTTGGGTTAGATCTGATGGGAATCGACAACATCATCAGCGGCACCCTCGTTGACGGTACCGGCACCATTGAAGTCGCTCACGGTACCATGCCGGTTCCTGTTCCAGCTGTGATGCAGATGCGACAAAACAGCGAAGTTCCCGTGCAACAACGGACGGACATTCACACTGAATTGGTCACGCCAACTGGCTTTGCAATCGCCAAACTGGCCTTTAACGCCTTTGGCCCCATTCCGGATAACCTGCAAGTCAAGCGGGTCGGCTACGGCTTTGGAACGCGCGAAACTGGGCATTTAAATGCCTTGCGTGGGCTACTACTCACCCCGCTCGCCAGCCAAAAAGAAGTCCACTCCACCAGCGATGAGGTCGTCGAAATTCACGCTAACGTCGACGATCAACCGGGCGAAGGCTTAGGCTACGCCATGGAACAACTAATGGCCGCCGGCGCTTATGACGCCTACTTTACGCCGATTTTCATGAAGAAGAACCGGCCGGCTTACCAAGTCACGGTCATCACCACCAGCGGTCAATTAACGGCAATGGTTGACCTGTTGATGACCCACACCACAACGTTTGGCGTTCGTTGGGTCACGATGAAACGTGCCACGTTACCACGGACATTTAAGACGGTAACCACGCAATATGGCGACGTCACGCTTAAAATCGGCAACCGTGGTACCCAATCAAAGGTAACGGTGGAGTATGACAGTGCCGCTGCTCTTGCAGACCGACACCATATTAGTTTGGATCAAGTTCGCCACGCCGCACTGTTGGCTTACGAAAACGAACTTGGCTAAACCAGCGTAACACCCGCATCACGTTCAACAAGTACAATTCAGTCATTTAATTTTAATTTTATTAAAAAAGGAAGTTACTCACATGGAATCAGTTAAAAACGCAAACTTAACGAACGCATTATCACAATACAACAAAGTTTTAGTTGCCTTCTCTGGCGGTATCGATTCAACGGTTGTCTTGGACGCCGCTTTGAAGACGTTGGGTAAGGAAAACGTTTTGGCCGTTGTTGCCAACTCCGACTTATTCACTGACGAAGAATACACCAAGGCCATGGATTTAGCGCGTGAAATGGGCGCCAACGTCATGGGGACGACTTTGGACTACCTCTCAAACGACAACATCAAAAACAACCGCGCCAGCTCATGGTACTGGATGAAGAAGATGTTCTACGAAAAGTTGAACGAATTAAAAGCCGAAAACGGCTATGACGTTGTCTTAGACGGCATGATCATGGACGACAACAACGATTTCCGCCCAGGCTTACGTGCCCGTGACGAAGAAGGCGCCGTTTCCGTTTTGCAACAAGCTGACATCTACAAGTCAGACGTGCGTGACATGGCCCGCGCTGCTGGTTTATCCAACTGGAACAAGGTTGCTAGCTGCTCCGTCTCATCTCGGTTCGCTTACGATACTGAATTAACGGTTGCTGGCATCCAACGCGTCATGAAGGCTGAAGCTTACCTTCGTAGCCTTGGTTTCGCCACTGTTCGTGTTCGGGTTCAAGAAGACTTAGCCCGGATCGAAGTCATGGCTGACCAAATGAACGACTTAGTTGCCCAAATGTTTGCCATCAACGACACCTTAAAGGGTCTTGGTTACACTTACGTCACCGTTGACTTGGAAGGTTTCAAGTCTGGCCGGATGAACGACAGCTTGACCGCTGACGTTAAGGCCGCCCTCGTCGACTAGTCTCGCTTTAAAGAAAGGAAGTCACACATGACAAAAGTGCGCCTTCGCAAAACCATCCCGTTCTACTGCCTCACGTTGGGGTTACATTTACTGGGTCTCGGATTGTTGTTAGTCGCAGCTCAGGCAGCGCCAAAGTTCTGGGGACTGGGCGTTCTCGCCTACACCCTCGGCTTACGGCACGCCTTTGACGCCGATCACATTTCAGCAATTGATAACACCGTTCGGCGCCTGTTAAATCAAGGCGAGTCTGCTTATGGTGTCGGCTGGTACTTTTCTATCGGCCACTCCACGGTCGTTTTCTTGATGATTCTGGCCGTCCGGGTTTCACTCGGTTGGGCACGAACGAAGTTGACCGTCTTGAACGCCATTGGTGGCAAGGTCGGTACTGTGGTCTCGGGTATTTTTCTACTGATTATTGCGCTGAGTAGTTTCATTATTTTAAGCAAATTAATTCGGCTACAACGGCCGGCACATCAGGAAAATCAACCTGAAATCGAGAAACTGCTACTTTCTCGTGGCGCGTTATCCCGACTACTGGCACCGCTTTTCAAGTGGATCCGGCATGACTGGCAGATGTACTTCATCGGCTTTATGTTCGGCTTGGGTTTTGACACGGCCACTGAAATCACGGTGATTGCCTTATCAGCGGCAACGACCAGTCAAACGGCCGCGACGACCTGCGGCATTCTTGCGCTACCCATTCTGTTTGCGTCAGGGATGAACCTGATGGACACAGTCGATTCGACCATGATGCTGTATGCTTACAGCTGGGCATTTGACACACCGGGTAAGAAAATGCGGTATAACATTGTGATGACGAGCATCTCGGCCATCACCGCGTTCGTGATTGGTTCATTTGAACTGCTTCAATTGGTGCATTTCCCATCTCGGTTCGGTCACTGGCTTGCCAGCATCGACCCGGGTTGGCTCGGCTACGGCTTAGTTGGCTTCTTCGCCACCTTTTGGTTGGTGGCCTACGCTTACTGGTTGTGGCAGGATCGGCGGGCGGTTCGGTTGGAACGGTAGTTGTTGATTTGAAATGAATAGGAATGGTATCCGATCGATGTTGGGTTGGGTGCCATTTTTTTGTTTGGGGATTGGTTTTGGCTGTCGTGCTGAAGTAGGCAGTTATGTGTAAGGGTGGCGTGCTTCCAATTTCTGAGTGGTGGCAGGCGACGTGCTTTCCTCTGACGTTATTTTCGGCGCTTGGGTAACTGTTATGTTCCGCAAATCGGTTTTTTTCTGGGATGGTTTTCTTTGGTGCCTTCTGGCCACCGCGCCGAAACGCGAGAAAAAAGGCAAGCGGTTATGTGTAAGGGGACTCTGGTAACTGCCCTGGGTCTGGGCAGTTACCAGAGTCCCCTTACACGCCACCTCCTGACCGCCTTTTTTCTCGCTCTATGTTACAATAACCAACAGACAACACTTTAGGAGGACTTCAACATGACACATCAACGCGTACTCAACGTCTCTGGCGGTTTCAACTTTCGTGAACTTGGCGGCTACCCCACTGCTGATGGGAAGACCATCAAATGGCAACGGGTGATTCGAACCGCCACGCTTGCGCATCTGACCGACGCTGACCAACAACTCTTGCTAGACTACGGCATCAAGTACGACGTTGATTTTCGCTCCAACGACGAAGTCACCAAAGCGCCCGACCAGATTCCGGCCGTGATTGATTACCAGCACCTGCCCGTTTTTCCGGAAGATAAAACCCAAGCGTCTAAGACAGAGGCCGAAATCAAAGCTGAGCTTCAATACAAACGTGAAAATGGTCGGCAACACATGATCGATACTTACCGAGAAATGATCGAATTGCCGCAATCACACGATGCCTACCGTCAATTTTTTAACACCCTATTGAACAACACTAATGGCGATGGTGTCCTCTTCCACTGTACTGCTGGTAAGGACCGCACCGGGATGGGCGCCGTCTTCTTCCTATCAGCACTGGGCGTTGATCACGACCTCATCCGTCAAGACTACCTCTTAACCAATCAAACCCTCTCACCGCTGATTCAAAATCGCTTAACGAAGGCGCGCGAGAACGGCATGACCGGTTCCGTACTGGAATCGCTCAAAGCATTGATCTCCGTTTCCGGCGATTACTTTGACACTGCTATGGCAACCATTCAGGCCGATTACGGTGATATGAACCAGTTCTTAACGGAAGCGTTATCACTTTCAACCACTGAAATTAACGATTTAAAACAATTGTATCTGACGAAATAATGCATTAAAATAATCAACACAATAGGTTGTGGGGTTGGCTTATGCCGGCCTCACCCTTTTTCATTAGACTTAACGCGGAGGCGAATCGAACCATGGAAAAATCACTACTTAAACTGAGTGTGCCATTAGCGGCGGTTGCCGGTGGCGCTCTCTACGTCAGCAACAAACTCTTCAACGTCGCCTTCAAGCGCGTGAATTACGTCCCAGAAACATCGGCTGAAAAGCAAAAATACGCCGACCAATACTACGCTTACGTGGATTGGTTCCACAAAGTGACGCACGAAACCTGGTATTTAAACGAACACGATCCTGCTAAACGCTTAGTGGCGACCTACATTCCAAGCGCCAATCCGGTTGGCAAAACCGTCATCATCTCCCACGGCTACAAGGGTAACCGCGAAACCATGGCGAACTACGCCAAGATGTTTTACGAAATGGGCTTTAACGTCCTGCTCCCAGACGACCGGGCCCACGGCGACAGCGCTGGCGACTACATCAACTTTGGCTGGCTTGACCGACTAGATTATCTCAACTGGATCAACCGCACCATCAGCAACAATGGCGAACAGGAAAAAATCCTCCTCTTCGGCGTCAGCATGGGTGGAGCCACGATTGAAATGCTGTCGGGTGAAAACCTACCCACTCAAGTCAAAGCGCTGATTGCCGATTGCGGCTACTCCAGCATTAAAGAAGAATTAACTTACCTCTTGAAAGAGCAGTATCACCTGCCAGAATACCCGGTTGAACCACTGGTCAGCACCATCAACAAGCAGCGGCTCGGCTACTACCTCGGTGACGTATCATCAAAAGAACAGCTCAAAAAGAACCGGCGGCCAATTCTCTTTATCCACGGTGGCAAGGACACCTATGTCCCAGTCCACATGGCTTACGAAAATTACCGGGCGACTAAGGCGCCAAAGCAACTCTGGATCGTCAAAAACGCCACCCACGCCGAAAGTTTCTGGTATAACCCAGAGGCCTACCAAAAACGCGTCTCATCATTTCTTAAAACTTATTTTTAAGATAAGATATTGTTCACAAAGAAACCTATTTTGCTTCATATTTTCGCCACAATTATTCGGTATATTTAAAGCATAGCAAAAGCAACAAGCTATACTCCCCTTAATTGTTTTAACGGACTTCCTTGTGTGACTTCAATTCTGCTCCCCTCAGAATTGAAACTTGCTTGTTGGATCATCCTCCTCCCCCTAAAGTGATCCGAATGAGTCTTAATCAATGTTGGCACTCCGCTGATCAACTTTTAGAGTTGGTGGTGGGGTGTTTTTTGGGGAGAGTGATCACTAACGCGTTTAGGACCCAGAATATAAGTAAAACAACGCCTAGGCTCCCGAACTTGGAGTCTAGGCGTTATTTTGCTTATATGGCCGGGTCTTGCGTTAGTGATCACGTTTAGGCTATATAACAGTCTCGAATCACCCTAACATCATGAGTCACCGTCAAGTTAAGAAACACATTCAATCCTTACCAATATAGCTGACAACCACTCCTTCACTCACAACTTCCACGTTGCATTTTCAAAACCTAGTCCCAACACCAGCCACCTCGCACACTCTGCCAAAATGCGTTACACTAGTAACACTAATGTACAAAACGCCAGAGGAGGTGCTCACGATACGTCGCTTCATCTTCAGCTTAATGCTACTCATCAGTTTCACGTGCTTTACCGCAACCACGCCAACCAACGCATCAGCAGCATCGATTCGCCACGCGGTTCCGACACTCTACTTACACGGTCACCACGGCAATAAGCGGTCAATGGCAACGCTCATGCGCTACGCTGAACACCAGGACCGCGCGCACGCCGTCATCACAGCCTTCGTTTCCGACAAAGGCCGGGTTCGTTTGGCCGGCCGCTGGCCTAAAGGGACCCGCCGGCCACTCGTTAAAGTGGTCTTCAGAAATCGGCATACCCGAAAATACCACCGTATCAGCAACTGGCTTCGTAACGTCTTGTTGGCTTTGAAACAGCGCTACGGCATCCGTCAGTTCAACGTGGTCGCCCACTCGCTAGGCAACGCCGCAGTCCTCTACTATGAACTGCGTTACAGCCACAATCGGCAGTTCCCACAGTTAAACAAATACGCCGCGATTGCCGGTAACTTCGACGGTGTTCCAGGAAAGCACCGGCATCAACACCCCAATAAAATTCTGCCTAACGGTCGTCCAAAGTGGTTGGCCCCACGTTACCGCTACGCCTTAAAGCGTCAACAGCAGTTCAAGGTGCGCCACGTTAAGATCCTCAACATCTACGGCAACTTAATGAACGGTTCGCATTCAGATGGTCAAATTCTAAACGCCAGTTCAAGGTCACTGGACTACCTAATTGGTAGACGCGTTAAAGCCTATCATGAACAAGAATTTTTCGGTCCAGACGCACAACATCGACGGTTGAGAAAGAATCCGAACGTTGCTGTGGCGGTAGATCACTTTATGTGGTAATTGAGTCAAAAAAGCATGACCGAACCAACCAAAATCGGGTGAGTTCGGTCATGCTTTTTCTAACGTCTTATCAAATTTCAATCTAACATCACACCAGACTCTAAAAAACGCCATCACCGAAACTCAACATGGCGCTTCGGTGATGCGTTTATCTAACTTACTTTAAACCAATTCGTTCAAAAATTTCATCCACGTGACGCAAGTGGTAGTGATAATCAAACGCATCGTCGATATCTTCTGGTGATAAGTGTGACGTGATCGTCTCGTTACCTTCAACGAGTGGCCGGAATTGAACACCTTCGTCCCAAGCCTTGGCCGTTAATGGTTGAACCAAGTCGTAGGCGGTTTCACGAGTTAAACCGGCGTTGATCAGCTTCAACATCACGCGTTGGCTGTAAATCAAACCGTACGTCAACGTCATGTTGTGCTTCATCCGTTCTGGGAAGACCGTTAAGTTTTCCACGATGTTAGCGAACCGGTGCAGGATGTAATCCAGTAAACCAGTGCTATCTGGCAAAATCATCCGTTCAGCAGATGAGTGCGAGATATCGCGTTCGTGCCATAACGCAACGTCTTCGTACGCCGTCGTTACGTGGCCCCGAATAACCCGCGCCAAGCCAATCACGTTTTCAGAACCGATTGGGTTACGTTTGTGAGGCATTGCGGATGAGCCCTTTTGCCCCTTGTTGAAATGTTCTTCAACTTCGTGATCTCAGACCGTTGTAAGGCCCGAACTTCGGTCGCAAATTCTTCCAAGCTGGTGGCAATCAACGCCATCGTGGCAATGTAGTCAGCGTGGAGATCCCGTGGTAACACTTGGCTGGTGATTTCTTGAGCGCGTAAACCCAACTTATCACAGACGTATTTTTCCACAAATGGTGGTACATTGGCAAACGTCCCAACAGCGCCACTGATCTTACCGGCTTCAACTTCAGCAGCTGCCCGGTCAAAGCGCTTGATGTTCCGGTTCATTTCGGAGTACCAACGGGCTAACTTCAAGCCAAAGGTGGTTGGTTCCGCTTGAACCCCGTGAGTCCGGCCAATCATGACCGTATCCTTATATTTTAATGCTTGTTTTTTGATGACCTCAGTCAGGTGCTTCAGGTCAGCTCTCAAGATGTCATTCGCCTGTTTTAACCGGTAACCTTGGGCCGTATCAACAACGTCGGTACTGGTCATGCCGTAATGGATCCACTTTCGTTCTTCACCGAGGGATTCTGAAACGTCCCGGGTAAACGCTACAACATCGTGGTGAGTGACCGCTTCAATCTCAGCGATCCGGTTTTCGTCAAACGTTGCCTTAGCGTTGATCTTGTCCACATCTTCTTGTGGGACAACGCCGAGCTTTGCCCAAGCCTCGTCAACCGCAATTTCAACTTCCAACCATGATTGGTACTGGTTGTGTTGTGACCAAATCTTTGCCATTTCTGGACGCGTATATCTATCGAGCATCGTTATCCTCATTTCTCATAAAAGTATTAAAAGACGAACATTATCTGAAATTCACACCTGAATTTCCACTAAAATCATAACATAAATTCAGCGCGGTTGCACGATGAAATGAAAAATTGGCACAGTCACCCGTTACTGCCCGCGTGTTCCCCATTATCCGGCGTTGTTCGGGCAAGCTCAGTTTGCTACAATCGTTGGTCTAGCCCCGTTCTGGTTCGTTCGCGTTATCCGGTCTGGTGCCGTTTTCAGAAAAGCGTGACAACTTTTTTCCTATTAAATAGCATTATTTTAAGAACGTTGTTTCGGTCAATAAATAAAACATTCGGTTTTTAGCTTGCATTCAGGCGTGCAAATTGGTAGAATGTTAATTGCTGGGTTGTTCGTGTTTTACTGGCTCAGCAATTTTATGATATGAGGTGTTCAAATGTCATCGATAGTAGTAGTAGGGAGTCAATGGGGCGACGAAGGTAAAGGTAAGATCACTGATTTCTTAAGTGAACAAGCCGACGTTGTTGCACGTTACCAAGGCGGCGACAATGCGGGTCACACCATTGTCTTTAAAGGCGAAACTTACAAGTTGCATTTGATTCCATCGGGGATCTTCTACTCAGATAAGTTAAGCGTCATCGGTAACGGTGTCGTCTTAAACCCGAAGTCACTCGTCGAAGAACTGCATTACTTGCATGACCGCAACGTCCCAACGGACAATCTCCGAATCTCCAACCGGGCGCACGTGATCTTGCCTTACCACATCCTCATCGACCAATTACAAGAACAAGCCAAGTCAGCTAAGATTGGGACCACCAACAAAGGGATCGGCCCAGCTTACATGGATAAAGCCGAACGAATCGGTATCCGGGTTGCTGACCTATTAGATAAGGAAACGTTTGAAGAAAAACTCCGTCAAAACTTAGTTGAAAAGAATCAATTGATCACGAAGTTGTACGATCACGCACCACTTCAATTTGATGATATCTTTGAAGCTTACTATGAATACGGTCAAGAAATTAAAGCTTACGTTACTGACACTTCCGTTGTCATCAACGATGCCATCGATGCCGGCAAGCACGTGTTGTTTGAAGGTGCCCAAGGCGTTATGTTGGATATCGACCACGGGACTTACCCATTCGTGACATCATCCAACCCAGTTGCTGGTGGCGTTACGATTGGTTCCGGTGTCGGTCCTTCGAAGATCGACGAAGTTGTGGGTGCCTGCAAAGCCTATACCTCACGGGTTGGCGATGGCCCATTCCCAACTGAATTGAACAACGAAACTGGTGACTTCATCCGTGAAGCCGGCCACGAATACGGGACTGTTACAAAACGTCCTCGTCGAATCGGCTGGTTCGATAGCGTTGTGATGCGTCACGCTAAGCGGGTTTCTGGTTTAACCCACCTTTCCTTGAACTGTTTGGACGTCTTAACTGGTCTGAAGACCCTTAAGATTGCCACAGCTTACAAGTTAGACGGTGAAACCATTTACCATTACCCTGCTAACTTAAAAGAAATCAACAAGTGCGAACCAATCTACGAAGAATTCCCAGGTTGGGACGATGACATTACTGGCGTTAAGGACTTCAACGACTTGCCAGTTAACGCCCAAAACTACGTGAAGCGTTTAGCTGAATTAGTTGGCGTTGATATTGCCACCTTCTCAGTTGGCCCAGACCGGACCCAAACCAACGTTTTAATCGACGCTTGGAAGGATACGGACGCTAAATAAGTAATTGCACCACTAAATGCGTATATTGACACCGATAAGCGAAGAATCCGATGGTAAGTTTAATTAGCCGTTCGAGTTTTTCGCTTATCATTTGGCCTCAAACCCGCTAAAACCACATTCAAACCTAAGGAGACGCGAATTATGATGAACCCAGAAGTATTTGACTACGAAGATATTCAATTAATTCCGAACAAGTGTATCATTGACAGTCGGTCCGAGGCGGATACTTCCGTTACCTTTGGCCCCCGGACATTTAAGATTCCCGTTGTGCCTGCTAACATGGAAACTGTCATCAACGACGACCTTGCCGTTTGGTTAGCCCAAAACGACTACTTCTACGTGATGCACCGTTTCCACCCCGAAACCCGTCACGATTTCGTCAAGATGATGCACGACCAAGACCTGTTTGCTTCCATTAGCGTGGGCGTTAAGCAAGACGAACTCGACTTCATCAACGAACTCGCTGATGCCAACGATGTGCCAGAATATATCACCATTGATATTGCCCACGGCCACTCAAACTCAGTGATCCGGATGATTCAACACATCAAAAAATACCTACCAGGCAGCTTCGTGATTGCCGGCAACGTCGGCACCCCAGAAGCCGTTCGAGAACTGGAAAATGCCGGTGCGGACGCTACCAAAGTCGGCATTGGCCCCGGCAAAGCCTGCATCACTAAGCTTAAAACTGGCTTCGGGACTGGCGGTTGGCAACTTGCTGCGATTCGGCTCTGTGCCAAGCTGCCAAGAAGCCAATCATCGCTGACGGTGGGATCCGTTACAACGGCGACATTGCCAAATCAATTCGCTTCGGTGCCAGCATGGTCATGATTGGGTCTTTAATGGCCGGTCACTTACAATCACCAGGTAGCATCATCAAAATCGACGGCAAGACCTTCAAGCAATACTGGGGCTCTGCTTCAGAAACCCAAAAAGGCGCCTACCGAAACGTTGAAGGTAAGCAAATGCTCGTGCCATACCGCGGCGACATTGCTGATACCCTTGAAGAAATTCAAGAAGACCTTCAATCATCAATCTCCTACGCCGGTGGCCGCAAGCTGATGGACATCCGACTTGTGGACTACGTGGTTGTTAAGAACTCTGTGATGAATGGGGATTCTTACTAAACTTAACTTTTATTTTGGTCATTCAAGCCTTTGCTTGGATGACCTTTTTTGCTGTCGCTTGTGTCCAGCGTAAGTGTGCGGAGCGAGGCGGTTAGAAGGTGGAGTGTAAGCATGACCCAGCGAAACTACCGGGTTT
>NZ_BBAD01000061.1 GCF_001311075.1 Secundilactobacillus similis DSM 23365 = JCM 2765 | reverse complement strand
TCCTTTGGCTCAGGCCGGCCCCACAGCAGGAACCTAGCCGCTTACCGGAATCGACAGTTCAAGCAAATCACCGCACTTCACAAACTGAACAGCAGAATGCTTACGCTGGACACAAGCGTAAGCAAAAGTAAGCAAAAGTAAGCAAAAGTAAGCAAAAAAACAGATACCAACTCACGGTGAGTTAGTATCTGTTTTTAAATATCATAATCACTATCAAGCATTGGTTCAAGTTTCCCCAACAAATAGCCGTTGCCCGTTTGCGAGAAGAAGTCGTGGTTGGCCGTTGAGGTTGAAATACCGGCCATGACGTCGGTGTTGACGTCATCGGCGGTATCTGGAAACAACGGATCTTGTCCGAGGTTCATGAGGCTTTATTGGCGTTGTAGCGGATAAAGGTCAGGACGTCAGAGGTCCAACCGACTTGATCGTACACCAGATGACTGTACTGTTCTTCATTTTCGTATAGTTCATATAAAAAGGTGTACATCCAATCCTTCAACGATTGACGCTCAATATCAGTCAGTTGGTTAAACGCAACTTGGAATTTGTAACCGATGTAAGTGCCGTGAACCGATTCGTCCCGGAGAATCAGCTTGACCATTTCGCCAACGTGGGTCAGTTTGTTATGGCCAAGGTAGTATAGCGGTGTGTAGAAGTCCGAATAGAAAAGGAAGGTTTCCAAAAAAACGTTGGCAATCTTTTTCTTGAGGGGCGCATCGTCATCGTGATAGAGATCGCGAATGCGAATCGCTTTGGTTTGAAGTAGGTTTTCTGAATCACTCCAATCAAAGATGGCCTGCGTTTCTTCCGGGGAATTTAAAGTTGAAAAAATCGTGGAATAGCTTTTTGCGTGAATGGATTCCATAAACTGAATGTTGTTGAGAACCGCAATTTCGTGTGGCGTTTTAGCGTCTTGACGAATTGCGGCCATGCCATCTTGAGACTGTAGCGTATCAAGCAGGTTGAGCCCACCAAAAATATGGCTGATGACCCAACGGTGAGTATCGTCCAGTGTGCGCCAATCATCAAGGTCTTTGTCGACGGGAATCTGGGTGTCTAACCAAAATTGTTCGGTTAACTTTTCCCAGGCAGCGCGATCGATAACATCGTCAACCTTTGTCCAATTAATTGCTTTATAAGTGTCTGTCATTGGTTCTTAAGCTCCTTTGAGACGAATCCAACGTCGATCTCGCTAATGTTCATCAGGGACCATAAGGCAACTGGTACATTGATTAGCGCCAAATTCACCATCGGTTTCGGTTAAAATTTGGACCCCGTAAAGGGACTTGAGGCCAGCTTTGTGGGCGTAGTGTCGTAAAATACTGAGGTCGCGAGTCGAGAGTTGGTCGGAGTGACCACGCTTCCAGTCGTAAAGCTCAGGCGAACAGGTTGCGCGAAGTCGAAGTGGCAGTGCCAGACCTTGATCAACGTGGGCCTGCGCGGCCGCATAGATTTGAATCACTTGGCGCATGTCCGTGTCATAAGCAGCAACGTAGTAGGGCAACGTATCGTTAGATAGTCCTGGTGCCGGATAGTACAGCTTGCCGACAGCGGGGAGCTGATAGGCCGTGACCCGGTTCGCGATTGGCGAGAGGGCAACCGTTGTATCGTTCATAATGGCCGTGGTTGTATCAGCTGTAACGGCTAATCGATTTTGATGGTAGAGGCCGTCTTGCATGACACGTTGTTGAAGGGCTTGCCAATCCGCAATGGTCGGTAGCGTAATGTGCTTAAACAGCTGTTTAACGGTGTTTGATTGTGGCTGGCAGGGGGCCTTGGGATCAAGATAGCGTTCAAAGTAAACGCCGGAAGCGTAGTCGCTGTTCTCGAAACCGGTAAAAGTTTGGTGACGGTCGTGAGCCAGCTTAGTAGAAGCCATGAGCGTCCAATAGTTGAGGAGCATAAAGTAAAGATTCGTAAATTCAAGGGTCTCAGGTGCGCCATATTGGAGGTGCTGGCTGGCAAAGTAACTGTGAAGCCCCATTGCGCTAAGCCCAAGGGTGTGCGTCGCTTGATTACCCGCGGCGACGGTGGGGATCGCGGCTAATGCGGCTTGATCACTAACGTTAGTCATTGCCCGAACCATGGTTTCAACGGAATGACCAAAGTCGGGACTCGCCATTAGGGCACCAACGTTGGTGGCAGCTCGGCTTGTTGCGTTGTCACGACCGAGATTGAGGTAGTCTTGGTTAGCGGTTAATTCAGGGGTTGCCTGAATTTGAAAACTACTAGTTCCGAGATCGCTCAGTAGGATTTGACCGTCAATGGGATTGGCTTTATTCGCTGTATCGATATTAACGATGTAGGGCATGCCAGACTCTTGTTGGCACTGGCTGATTTTACTTTCCAGATCTCGCGATTGAAGTGGCCATTTTTGAATCTGTGGATTTTGAACCAGCGCATCGTACTCATCAGACAGGTTAATCTCTGAGAATGGCACGCCGTACTCGCGAGCGACGTCGGCCGGGCTAAAACAGTACATTGTCATGTCAGCGCGACACAGTTCATAGAACAAGTCGGGAACGATGATGCCGATTGCGAGTGATTTTAGCCGGGCCTGAGTATCGGCGGTATCTTGTTTAGTCGCCAGAAACGTTAAAATATCGGGATGAAAAACGTTTAAATAGGCGACGCCGGCAGTGTCCCCCGTTGGTCTTGGGTAGTTCAGACTGCTTCAATCAATTGCATGATGCCGACGATACCGCCGGAGGTACTGGTCGCTTCTTTTGAGGAACTGATATTGGTTAGATTAAAGCTGACATCGCCCCCAAGTTCTGAGAGTTGTAAAGTGGTATTCAATGCACGTCCGATACTGTTGAGGTCGTTGGCAATTTGAAGGGTGAAACCGCTTAATAGGGTGCCCTTATCGTGACGACCGGCATTTTTAAACGGTGTTGCGGCTGGCTGGAATCGACGGTGCAAGAGTTCATCCGCACAGTCCATGGCAAGGTGTTCATCACCATTTGCCCCGGCTAACGCAACTAAGGCAGGTGGTCAATGGGCGTTTCCAAATACTGTTGACCATCCCGCGTCTTTAACGCAAAGTTCGTATAAAAGGTGTAGGCGGCCATGAAACTTTGAAAGTGATACGATTGGGAATTGAGGTAATCATAGAGTGAGGTGATGAACGCAAAATCGTATTGATTAATACAGTCAGCATCGAGATAGTCGTTGTCAATTAAATAATTAAACCGGTTGCGCAGCGATGCAAAGGTCATCGTATTGGGGGCAACGTTTTGCTCAAGAAACGCGTTGAGCGCATCTCGATCGGTTGGTAAATTGATCTGATCATCTAACGGAATGTTTAAATCGCGGTTGAGATCAAAATACGTGGTGTTTTTAAGATCCAGTAAGGTCATGTGAACGCACTCTTTTCTATTGATTGGGAGGGGCGTCGAAAAAAGTGGCGCATTCGCTAAACGAGTTGTCACCACTTCCTTGTTGTTATCAATTAACTGGGAGCATGGTTTAGCAAACCACGTGCCGTTTAATCAGCAGGAAGTCACCAAGTTAAATACTTGTATTAATACATAAATTTTACACCCATGGGGGTAAATTTCAACCGGTGGTGCCGGTTTTTTATGCTAAACTAAAGCCTTGAGATTAATTATAACGGATTTGACTAAATAGGGCACACTTTGGATGGTTAACGGGCAATTGAAGTGAGTGAAATAAGGAGTGACACACAGTAATGGATGAACAAACGAAGTTTATGCGCGAAGCACTCGCAGAAGCGAAAAAGGCGGCGTTGATCGGTGAAGTGCCGATTGGAGCAGTGGTGGTTCACGATGGTCAGATCATTGGTCGTGGACACAATTTGCGAGAACATAGTCAAGAAGCGGCGTTGCACGCAGAATTGCTGGCGATCGAAGAAGCCAATCAGTATTTAAAAAGCTGGCGCCTGACCGGGTGTGACCTGTACGTGACCCTCGAGCCTTGCGTCATGTGCAGTGGGGCAATTATCAACGCACGGTTGGATCGCGTCATTTACGGTGCGCGAGACCCGAAGGCCGGTGGCGTTGCGAGTTTATACGAACTTTTAAATGATCAGCGGCTAAACCACCAAGTCGATGTGACGGAGGGCGTTTGCGCTGATGAGGCCGGTACATTATTGAAGACGTTCTTTAAGGCTGCCCGGAAACGGAACAAGGAACGTAAACGGCAGCGCAAGGCGTTGGCCAATGGTAACCAAGCTTAGAGTCGAAATCGTGACCTACTAAGTATCGTGGAACGAATGTCTCGAGCGTCGTTAGTTGTTGGCAATCAGTAAGAATCTAGAATTTAGCCTAGCTATTCATTGATGGACGTGATAAACTAGTAGTTGCCGCAAGGCCTTGAAGCAAGGGTAGCCTTACGAATCGTGTCAGGTCCGGAAGGAAGCAGCACTAAGTTTGCGTTGCTTTGTGCTTCAAGTTGATATGATGATGAACGGGAATGTGATTCCCGATTAAAAGTGGAAACGAATGTTCAGTTATTGGACGTTCGTTTTTTGTTTTGTTGGGCGAAATGTGGTGCTGTGGGTCGCCAAAACTTGCTGGGATCAGTGGGGCACGGAGACCAGGCGATATTCATCATTTGACTGTACGTTCACAGTGGTATTTAAACCCAAAAGACTATATAATGATAGGTTGTATATAGATCGTAAAATTGGCATAAAGAATAGAGGAATGTGTGATGAGTTACCAAGCCCTGTACCGGGTATGGCGGCCTCAACGGTTTGATGAAATGATCGGTCAATCGCTGATTACGCAAACCCTGAAGAACGCCATTAAAACGAAGCAAATCAGCCATGCGTATTTGTTTGCGGGACCACGAGGCACCGGGAAAACGTCCGCTGCGAAGGTGTTTGCAAAGGCGGTCAACTGTCAGTTTCAAAAAGACGGGGAACCCTGCAACGAGTGTGAGACCTGTAAGGCAATCACGAAGGCACGTTAAACGATGTGATCGAAATCGATGCCGCTTCGAACAACGGGGTCGAAGAGATTCGTGACATTCGCGATAAGGTCAAATACGCGCCAACCGAGGCGGAATACAAAGTCTACATTATTGACGAAGTCACATGCTGTCGACTGGTGCCTTCAACGCACTGTTAAAAACGTTGGAGGAACCGCCAGCAAACGTGATCTTCATTCTCGCGACAACGGAACCCCATAAGATTCCGGCAACGATTATCTCGCGGACCCAGCGCTTTGATTTTAAACAGATTCAGGCCAAGGATAGTTTGTCGCGGATGACGTACATCCTCAATGAAAAACAGGTTGATTACGATGAAGAAGCCCTTAAAGTGATTGCGAAGGCTTCTGAAGGCGGGATGCGGGATGCGTTGAGCATCTTGGATCAAGTCATTTCGTTTGGTGATGACTCGGTCACTTTGGAAAACGCGTTACTGGTTACCGGCGCCGTACGTAAGCAATTACTCGTGGATTATTTAACTGCGGTGATGCATAACGAGACGCAACAGGCGTTAGTGACGGTTCAAGAGATATTAGCGGATGGCAAGGATCCGGAACGGTTTACCGAGGATCTCGTGAACCTCACTCGTGATCTGTTACTGTATCAGCAGTCACCAGAGTTGGTGGCCCAAATTGAACTCGATCAAGTTGATGATCAGTTCAAAGCGTTAGCAGAAGCAATCACGCCTCAGCAACTGTACGCAATTATCGATGCGTTAAATGATATCCAGCAACAAATGCGGTTTACGACCCATGAAGACGTTTATCTAGAAGTGTTAACGGTTAAGTTGGCGGGCCTACAACAAACGGCTGCACCGGCAACAACGGCAGCGGCTCCAGCTAATTCAGCAGAGCTTGATCAACTGAAAGCGGAAGTTCAGACGCTAAAACAGACGGTGGATCAACTTCAAACAGCGGGGGTTCAGGCCGCACCAACAGCAACGAAGCCAGTAGCGCCTAAACCAGCGACTAAAATCAATCGTAAGGTTAATCTAGGACAGGTTTATCCAGTACTTGAAACGGCAACGCGACAAGACCTGTCGGCGTTACAAGAAGTTTGGCCAGAGTTAATGAGCTTCTTAACGGTGGCACAACGGGCCGTGATGCACGCGTCAAAACCGGTTGCAGCGAGTCAGGAAGGCGCAATTATTGCCTTTGACTTTGATTTTCTGCTGCAACATACTGACCGTGAGTTAACGGATGCGCTTGAAAATGGGTTGGATCGACTGACGCATAAATCACCTAAGTTGGTCTTTGTGCCGATCGATGAGTGGCCTCAGATTCGTAAGACCTTCATTCAGCAGCATAAGCTGACCGGGCAATCGACGGGTGAGACGCCTGAAACGGATCAACAGTTATCAGGTGAGGCGTCAACTGATGCGCAAACGCCAGCCAATGAGTCACAACCAGCACCGGTTGTCGAACAAGCGAAAGCGTTGTTTGGTGACGTTGTTGAAGTTAAACAAGACTAATTAAATAATTAAAGGTGGTTATTAATATGATGCGTGGTATGGGTAATATGGGTAACATGATGAAACAAATGAAGAAAATGGAAAAGCAAATGGCTGAAGAACAAAAGGTCATGGAAGCCAAGTCATTTGATGGCGTTTCGCCTGATGAACTGGTCAAAGTGACTTTTTCGGGCAAACGGCAGATGACGGACATGACCATTGATCCACAAGCTATTGATCCTGATGATCCAGATATGTTAAGCGATTTAGTATTAGCGGCGGTTAACGATGCCCTTACTAAGATCGATGAAGAAGGTCAACAAACGTTGGGTAAGTACACCAACAAGTTATCTGGGATGTAGACAAAGCGAGGTTACCTATGCAGTATCCGGAACCAATTGCACAATTAATTGATAGTTACATGAAATTGCCGGGAATCGGCCAGAAGACCGCGACCCGGTTGGCTTTTTACACCATTGATATGAACAACGATGATGTGACCCGGTTTGCTAAGTCACTGATTTCGGCAAAGCGGGACCTGCATTTTTGCTCGATCTGTGGTAATTTAACGGAGGGCGATCCCTGCGATATTTGTCGGGATAAGACCCGTGACCAAAGTCAGATTCTGGTGGTCGAACAGGCCAAAGACATCATGATTATGGAAAAAATGAAGGAGTACCATGGGTTATACCACGTGTTAAATGGCGTGCTCTCGCCAATCGAGGGCAAGGGGCCAGAAAACCTCAACATTGCCAGTTTGCTGAAGCGACTTCAAAGTAATGAGGCCGTGAAGGAAATTATCGTTGCCACGAACGCAACGCCGGAGGGTGAAGCAACCGCGATGTATTTATCACGATTGATCAAACCAGCTGGCATCAAAGTGACGCGGTTGGCACACGGGTTATCCGTAGGTACCGATATTGAGTATGCAGATGAAATGACGTTGTTTAAAGCCGTTGAAGGCCGAACTGAAATGTAGTCAGGAAGTGATCGCGTGTTTGGCGCAAAGCAACAAAAATTACGACGAGAATATGATGACCGGCTGTTAGAAACCATCGAACGGGTCAAAGAAGAGTGGGACCATGCGAAGCAAACTGAATTGGCGGTGGCCGATGTGGACGAAGAGATCACATCGCAAGCAAGTTGGCTCGGCAAAAATACCTGTTTTTATACCGAGAAGCCCGGTTACGACAGGTCCACGGCCATCACATCCAAGCGTCAGTGTTTGACTTCTAATTGAGACGGATTCGGTTCCTTGACCCAAAGTTTTAATGGTCAGGAACTGGCGACGTCTTCTAGACGATTTTGGGCCTGGTCAACTGGTTCAAAATCGTTTTTTTATGATAAACTAACAAAAATTAATTGATTAAGTAAGGGTGGGTCAGCATCGTGGCAGGTTTATTGATTACCTTTGAAGGACCAGATGGTGCCGGAAAAACAACCGTTTTATCGGCAATTGTAAAACAGTTAACACAAGACTACGGTTCACGGCTGGTCGTGACTCGTGAACCGGGTGGTAATCAGATTTCTGAAGCCATCCGCCACATTATCTTGGATCCTAAGAATACTGAAATGGACGTCCGGACAGAGGCGTTGCTTTACGCAGCGGCAAGACGTCAGCACATTAACGAAACGATTGCACCAGCGTTGGCTGCTAATCAGGTGGTGTTGTGTGACCGGTTCGTTGATAGTTCAGTGGCCTATCAGGGCGCTGGTCGAGAAATCGGTGAAGATGCCGTTTATGAGATGAACCAATTTGCAACGGATGGGCTGACGCCTGATTTGACGTTATACTTTGATGTACCATCTGAAGTTGGCTTGGCTCGAACGCGCACGAGAGAAAAAGCGGTTGACCGGTTAGATGCAGAAGCGTTAAGTTTTCACCAGCGCGTTCGGGCATCGTACTTGAGATTAGCGCAGGCCAATCCAGAACGAATTAGGACCATTGATGCCACACAGCCATTAGCGACGGTGATTGCGGAAGCTGATCAGCTTGTTCGCCGGGCAATCACTCAGGCATAGAGGGGGAATAACGGATGAAAATGATCATCGCAATTGTTCAAGATAAGGATGCTAACCGGTTACGGACCGCTTTCATCAAAGCCGAGATTCAGGTGACCCGGTTGTCAACAACCGGTGGTTTCTTAAAGTCCGGTAATACCACGTATATGATTGGAATCGAAGATGAACGGGTACAAGAAGTCCTGGATTTGATCCACGAAACGTCGCGCACCCGTCAGCAATTTATGACGCCGCCCGTGAATTTGGATGCTCAGATGGATAGCACCTCTGGCTACCCGGTTGAAGTTCAGGTTGGTGGGGCAACGGTGTTCGTACTCCCAATCGAACAGTTTCATCAATTTTAGTAGGAGGCCCTTGTGACGGTAGAAGTAGACAGTCAGTTGAATACGGTACAAGAAGCAACGCAAAAACAACCCGTGTTGGCAGCGCACTTTATGAGGCTTGTGGCCACTCAGCGGTTGAGTCATGCGTACCTGCTAGCGGGGCAAACGGGCTGCGGTAAACGGGCCGTTGCGCAGATGGTCGCCATGCGGCTTTTTTGCGAACACCCGACTGAAACGGGTGAACCATGTGGGACGTGTGCGGAGTGTCACCGAATTCTATCAGGTGACCATCCCGACGTCGTGATGGTGCAACCCGATGGGCAACGCATTAAGGTCGATCAGGTCCGCTATATCAAAGATGAGTTCGCCAAAAGCCCGGTTGAAGGCGCAATGAAGGTGTTCATTATCGAAGGCACCGAAACGTTGACGACGAGTGCAGCAAACGGCTTGCTAAAATTCATTGAGGAACCCGTTGACAACCGGGTCATCTTTTTACTGACCACTAACAAGAGTTTGATCTTACCAACGATTCAATCTCGTGCGCAGGTTGTGGAGTTTTCAGCGATTCCAACGCCGGTTTTTGCCCAAACGTTGCGGCAACAACAGGTTTCCGAAAACCAAATTGGACTCGTGAGTGCGTTGACCAATAGTGAAACGGACGCGATGGCGTTGGTCGCGGATAACTGGGTGGGGGATTTACAGCATGAACTCGCTCGGTGGTATGGTCAACTGGCTAAACAGGACCCCATGGCGTTTGTGACGGTTCAAACGGGCTTAGTCCCGTTGGCAACGGATCGTAACCGGCAGTCGGTAGTCTTGGATGCCTGATCGTCCTTTGGCAAACCACGTTGCGGCTCAAGTACCAAACGGCAACCGAAACACCAGCGTTTCCAGAGTTGACCGCGACCATGACTACGGTGGCCCAATCGCTAACTCAAAAGAACCTACTCGCCATTTTGACGGCGGCGTTGGCAACCAAAAAGGCCCTGGCCGGGAACCTCAATTTCCAGACGATTTTGGAAACGTTGACGTTAAATAGCTTGAATTTGTTGGCGAAATCGTAGCGGTTTCTTGTCGGACCTCGCACTTAGGGGTATACGACTTTGGTAAACGTGGTTACAATGAAAGTAATTAGAAATAAAACAGTTATCCAGAGATGGACTGATCAGTGACAACGGCAAGCCGACGTCACGTACATAATCGGTTGCCATTTTCAAAAAGAGGGGTGCGCACGTGAAAAAACCAGACGTTTATGAAGATCTAAAGGCACTTCAACTGAACATGGATCAGCTGATTACTCAGTTTGAGCAGGTTCAAGAAGAAGTGACGGCAACGTTGGAGCAAAATGCAGAGTTAACCATTGAAAATCAGCATTTGCGTGAACTAGTCAAGCGTGAACATGATCAGGCAATTACACCGGGAAACCAAGAGCCCCAGTTATCAAAGGGCCTGCAGAACTTGGTAATGCTGTATGATCAAGGGTTTCACATCTGTAATGATTTTTATGGCGAACGTCGTAAAGATGAAGAAGAATGTGCGTTTTGTCTCAGTGTCCTCTATGGCAAACGGTAGTAGATAAAGGAGTTTTAGTGTGCAATCACAATTAAGTTTCTCACCGCAACAAACAACCGGGACCTTGTATCTGGTGCCGACCCCAATTGGCAACTTGGGTGATATGACGTATCGAAGTGTTGAAACGTTAAAAGAGGTTGACGTTATTGCGGCTGAAGATACCCGTAATACGCAAAAGTTACTGAACCATTTTGAAATCGAGACCCCTCAAATTAGTTTTCATGAACATAATACGCAGGAACGAATCCCGCAACTGGTTGCCCGACTGACAGCTGGTGAAAGCGTGGCTCAGGTGAGCGATGCTGGGATGCCATCGATCAGTGATCCAGGCCATGAATTAGTGGTGGCTTGTATTGCGGCTGAAATTCCGGTGGTGCCATTACCGGGTGCTAACGCTGCGTTGACGGCGTTGATTGCTTCGGGTGTTTCACCACAGCCATTCTACTTCTTTGGCTTCTTAGATCGGAAACCAAAGTTGCAACGTGAAACGTTAGCCAAACTGGTCAATCGGCCAGAGAGTTTGATTTTCTATGAAGCACCACACCGGTTGGCTAAAACGTTGACCGGATTAGTTGATGGCCTCGGTGGATCTCGGCAGGCGTCACTTTGTCGTGAATTGACGAAGCGCCACGAAGAGTTTATTCGTGGTAGTCTCGATGAACTCTTAGCGTGGGCCAAATCATCTGACCAGGTTCGCGGTGAATTTGTGATTATCGTGAGCGGCAATGCTAATCCGGGTGTGGATGAAGAAGCACCAGACTTTAGTCAACTCACCATTGAAGAACACGTCGATCAATTAATTGATCAGGGCCAAAAAACAAACGAAGCCATTAAAAACGTTGCCCATTTACGGCAGCTGAAGAAACAAGAAGTTTATCAGATCTATCACCATATCGAAAAGAATTAGAGGAAGACGAATGGGCGCGAACACGTTTAACGAAACACACCAAATTACCTTTTACGAAACGGATGTTACCAACACGGTAACGCCATCAATGTTGATCAACATGATCATTTTAGCGTCGGAGGATCAAACCACCTCACTTGGCGTCGGCAGTGACGTCGTCAGCCAACTTGGCATTGGCTGGGTTGTGACGCAGTACAAAATCGACATTACAAGAATGCCACAAGTTAACGAAACCATTACGTTGACAACGCGCGCAACTTGTTATAACCGCTACTTTGCTTTCCGTGAATTTTGGGTACATGACGAGGCCGGTAACGAATGCGTGCACGTCGAAAGTATCTGGGTCACGATGAACTACGAAAGTCGAAAAATTGTGACGATTCCGGAAGCCATCATTAAACCATTTGAATCAGAACAGGTTAAAATGATTCCCCGTTTGGGTCGACCAAAACGGTTAACGGATGCGGATCAAGTGATGACGAAGCAGTATGGTGTTCGGTATTTTGACATCGACGGTAACGGTCACGTGAACAACTCACGCTACTTTGACTGGTTACTCGATGCGTTGCCAATGAGCTTTTTAACCCGGCACGACTTGGTGTCACTCAATATTCGGTTTGAAAACGAAGTTCAGTATCACCATACCGTAACGAGTGAGGCGGCCTTAGTAACTGATGTGACCTCGTCGATCACGACTAAGCACCGTATCACGATGGCGGATGGTGAAGTTGCGACTGAAGCAGAGTGTCGTTGGGTACCGAAACAAACGGCGACTGAACCTCAGACTGATTAAAAAGGACTACTCAGCTGACATTGAGTGGTCAAAACAGGCGAATGAACGAAGGGGACTATCGAGAAATGAATGTACTGGCATTAGACACGTCAAATCGGCCGTTAAGTGTGGCGGTCATGGCGGATGATCAGGTTTTGGCCACCACGACGGTAACGGTGAATCAAAAACACGCGGCGCAGTTACTACCGATCATTGAAGAATTGATGCACACGGCAAAACTGACACCACGGGATTTGACACGGGTCGTTGTCGCCGATGGCCCTGGGTCTTACACGGGACTTCGGATTGGTGTCACAACCGCGAAAACGTTAGCTTCAACCTTAAATATCGAATTAGTTGGGGTCTCAAGTTTGGCCGCGATTGCCGCCAATGTCACCACGGATCAGCAATTAGTGACGGTTTTGTTTGATGGTCGTAACGATAACGTTTTGCGGGTGTTTATCGCATCGTTGATCAACAGCCCGTTGCGGTCATCGCTGATCAACACATCGCGTTTGAAGACCTACTGCAAAAATTAGTGGCGTTGGATGAAAAGGTGGTTGTTTTAGGCGATCTTGATAACTTCCAAGACCGATTGGTACAACAGTTGGGTGACCATTTCGTTGCGTTGCCTGCCGTTTGGAGCTTAACCAGCGCCGCTCAGGTTGGTCGACTTGGCCAAGCTTTACCGCCAGTAACGGACGTGGACGCCTTTGTACCACGCTATCTACGATTGACCAAAGCAGAAGCGGATTGGCAAAAGCAACACCCAGAAGAGGATCATAACGACTATGTTGAAAAAGTTTAAAAACTGGTACCGCCAAATTTTTCAGGTGCAAGAAGCGAAATACCAAGATGTTTTGGACATTAAAAACCACGAGGTTCAGATTCAAGACGTGGACTATTTTCTCGCCAAGGCTCAATTTACCGATATTCCGGAGATGCTCGGCATTGAACGGGCAGTTTATGGCGGCAAAACGCCGTGGGATTCGGCGGCATTTGCGAGTGAACTTCGTCGCGAAACGGACCGCTTATATTTAGTCATGAGACGACATGATCGGTTATTGGCCTTTATTGGGTGCACGTTTAACGAAGTGAAAAGTGATGCCCATATTACCAACATTGCGGTCGTTCCCGATTATCAAAGTCGTGGCCTGGGGCATTTTTTGATTCAAATCATGATCAAAAAGCCCAACATTTGGGCTTAAACCAACTATCGCTGGAAGTTCGTCGGAGTAATGTTCGGGCGCAAGCTTTGTATCAGGATCTCGGGTTTACGAAAGCGGGTATCAAAAAAGGGTACTACTTTGGTGACCATGAGGATGCCGTGGATATGGTGTTGACGTTGAGTGACGCTGATGATTGAACCAATCGTTGAACTCGTTGCGGCACCGATTGCGCTTGAGCGGGACCTCGCGCAAGCGTTTTGGACAACTGCCCAAGCTGCCTATCCAACTGGTGAGGCGTGGCCGTTAGCGAGCTTTGAACGCGATTTACAGGCGGCTCACCGGCGATACGTCGTGCTAACGGTTGATGGACAAGTCGTCGGCTATCTAGGCGTCATTCAGGTGCTTGATCAAGTGGATGTGACGGGGATTGCGGTTCATCCAACGTATCAGCGACAGGGATTGGCCATCCGGTTATTTGAAACCCTACTCGCCAATCTTGACGCTGGGACGATGGTATTTTTAGAAGTTCGGCAATCGAACCTGCCAGCGCAGCGGTTGTATCAGCGATTGGGCTTTCAGGTGATTGGGACGAGACCAGCTTATTATCAGCATCCAAATGAAGACGCAATTTTAATGAAATTAACGGTTTAACCGGTAAATGAGTGAAGGGAGTATCAGCTAAGTGGAACGGAACTTGATTTTGGCCTTTGAGTCAAGCTGTGATGAAACCAGTGTTGCAGTGATTGAAAACGGGGAGACAATTTTATCAAACATTGTTGCGACCCAAATTAAAAGTCATCAACGATTTGGTGGCGTTGTTCCGGAAGTGGCCAGTCGCCACCATATTGAACAGATTACGGAATGTATCTCAATGGCACTGGCTGAAGCCAGGTAACGTACGATGAGTTATCAGCGGTTGCAGTGACTTACGGTCCAGGATTGGTTGGCGCGTTGTTGATTGGGGTAACGGCGGCGAAGACCGTGGCGTTTGCCCACAACTTACCATTGATTCCGGTCAATCACATGGCAGGGCACATTTACGCGGCTCGGTATGTGAAGCCAATCGAATTTCCAGCGTTGGCCCTCTTGGTATCAGGCGGGCACACCGAACTCGTTTATCTTGCGGAGCCCGGTAAGTTTGAAATTATCGGTGAAACGCGTGATGATGCAGCGGGTGAAGCCTACGATAAAATCGGTCGCGTGTTAGGTATCAACTATCCGGCCGGTAAAGAGGTTGACCGATTAGCGCATCTGGGAGAAGATACGTTTGATTTTCCACGGGCAATGGACCACGATGACAGCTTTGATTTTAGCTTCAGTGGCTTGAAGAGCGCCTTCATCAACACGGTTCACCACGCGGATCAAATTCACGAAACGTTGGATCGCAACAACTTAGCTGCCAGCTTCCAACAAGCGGTGGTTGACGTGCTTGCTGACAAGACGGTTCGGGCATTGCAGGCTTTTCCGGATGTTCACCAGCTGATTCTAGCGGGTGGGGTAGCGGCAAACCAAGGGTTGAGAGATCGCTTAACAACGGAACTTGCAGCGTTCAAGAACGTTGAACTCGTTAAAGCGCCAATCAAATTATGTGGCGATAACGCGGCAATGATCGGTGCCGCAGCCTATGTGTCATACCAGCAACAACAATTCGGCGACGCAACGTTGAATGCGGAGCCGGGGTTGTCGTTTGCGTATAGAGCGTGAAACAAGGCGGTTATAAGGTGGAGTATAAGGCGTCCCCAACAAGTTTGCCCGGTTTTTGGGTAAGCTTGTTGGGGACGCCTTATATGCAACCTTTTGCCTTGTTTCGCGCATTTCGGCGCAGATGCCAGAACGTACTATAGAGATAATTCAAGTGTAGTAAACGATTTTAGCCATATGAATAATTAACTCGCGCCGAAACCAACGGTGCCAGAGGCTCGACACATAAGGCAACAACGATAGTCTTACTGGGGCTACTTTATACATAACGGTCTGCTGCTCCTCACGCATTTCGGCGCGGATGCCGGAAAGCACTAACGGAAACAATTCAATTTTAGTAACCGATTTTTGTCACATAACCAATTCGCTCGCGTCGAAACCAACGCTGCCAGGAACGCTAACGTGTAAGAAAACAATGGTTTTAAATCATAGTAGCTAGCGCATTAACCAGGCTTGAACCCAAATAGCTTAAGCACAGCCAATCAATTTTTTATCCGTAAACAAAAAACCGATGACCGTCCACTCAGACAGTCACCGGTTTTTTAATTTTAAAACGTAACGCCATTACTTGTTACTTTCATTCAACTCTTCCAACGCCATCGAGTTCTCTTCCCAATCAGTTTCCACCTGTTCAATCTCGGCAGTTACCGCAGTTAATTGGTTTTGGAGCGTATTCATCTTTTGCGGATCGTTGAATGTTTCTGGTTTAGTCATTTGCGTTTCTAACTCGGTTTGTTCATCACTGAGTTCAGTGAGACGCTGCTCTAGCGATTCAACGGCCCGGGATAGTTTACGTTGCTGCTTTTGTAATTCTTTTGATTGTTGATAGTTTTGCTTACTTTGGCTAACGGTCTTCGTCGTGGTCACCGGGGTATCAGGTGATTCATCCGCTAACTTTTTCGCGGCGAGGGCTTCTTGTTCCTCTTTTTTCTCAAGGTAGTAATCATAATCACCCAAGTAAAGCTCAGAACCACTGGCAGAGAGTTCCACAACGGAGGTGGCGACTTGGTTAATAAAATACCGGTCATGGGAAACGAACAGGATCGTGCCGTCAAAATCGTTTAGCGTGTTTTCCAACACCTGCCGACTATCAATGTCCAAGTGGTTGGTCGGTTCGTCAAGAATCAAGAAGTTGTCGTGATTCATAGCCAACTTGGTCAACAAAAGTCGGGCCTTTTCACCACCACTTAAACTGTGGACCATTTTATCAACGTCTTCGCCAGTAAAGAGAAAACTACCTAAAATGGTTCGAATATCGCCTTCGGGAGTCGTGGGGTGATCATCCCAGAGTTCGTCTAACACGGTTTTTTTATCGTGAAGGGAACGTTGTTCTTGGTCGTAGTAACCCGTATCAACGCCGGTGCCAAAGGTTACCTTACCCCGAATTGCCGGAATTTTACCCAGAATTGTTTTGAGTAGGTTGATTTACCAACGCCATTGGGGCCGACGATGGCAATCGCTTGATGCTTGTTAATATCGAGGTTAACGGGATCCGCCAAGACGTTATCGGGCGAATAGCCAACTGCTAAATCATCAACGGTTAACACGATATTCCCGCTTTGTCGGTCCGGAACAAATTCAAAGTGGGCTACTTTATCGTCAGTTTCTGGTCGATCTAAGCGGTCCATTTTTGCCAATTGCTTCCGCCGAGCTTGAGCCCGCTTAGTGGTGGACGCTCGAACGATGTTTTTATTGACGAAATCTTCGAGTTTAGAGATCTTATCCTGTTGTTTTTCGTACTCTTTCCATTCCCGTTGTAGACGCGCAGCCTTTTGGTCAACGTAGTTTGAATAGTTGCCGTGATAGTGGGTCAACGTGCCAATCGACATATCGTAGACTTCTGTCACAATGCGGTCGAGGAAGTACCGGTCATGGGAGACGATGAGTAGGGCACCTTTGTAGCTTTGAATGTAACCTTCAAGCCAGGTGAGCGTTTCAACGTCCAAGTGGTTGGTCGGTTCGTCCAGTACCAGAAGGTCGCGTTTTTCAAGCAATAGCTTGGCGAGTGCTAACTGGGTCTTTTGACCACCAGATAGTTCAGTAATGGAGCGGTCGTAGTCGGGTTCGTCAAATTCGAAACCGTGCAGGACCCCCCGAATCTCAGCCCGGTAGCCGTAGCCGTTTTGGTTTTTAAAATTCGTTTGTAGTTGATCGTAGGTTGCGGAAATTTGGGCAAATTGCTCAGCGTCATTGATGACGTCGGGATCACTCATCTGTTCTTCCAGCTCGTGCAACTTAGCCTCTTGTTCCTGAAGGGCCTTGAAGACGCTGGCCATTTCTTCCCAAATCGTGCGGTTGGAATCAAGCCCGGTATCTTGGGCTAAGTAACCGATCGTGATGCCCCGTTTAGAAATAATTTGACCTTCGTCTGGGGTTTCGCCTTCAGTAATCATGCGAATGAGCGTCGATTTACCGGCACCGTTTCGACCAACAAGCGCAACGCGGCCGTGTTCGGGCACGTCCATGCTGACATTAGAAAAAAGGGTATCGGCACCGAATCGCCGTGTCACTTGTTGGACTTGTAATAACATGTTGAATCAGCCTGCCTTTCGAATGAATCACAATATAGGATATCTTCTAATTATAGCATGGTTTTTGCTTAAGTTGGCCGAACGGATGGGAAATGGCCTAGTGGCTTGCGTAATTAGAATCAGGTTAAGCAAATAAGTGGGTAACGATCATCATCAATCTAAGTATGCGCTTTCACGAACATCTCATTCTGATGGTAAATTAAGAAAAGCAACCGGCAATCACGTGCTATAATGAGACTAATTATTTTCACAACGTCCCCAATGAGTTATCAATAACTGGATGAAATTGGCTGAATTAAAGGCAATCTATGGTAACTTGATAAAAAATTAACCTTGTGAAATCATTGAAGTAACACGCTTTTGCCATGGTCGGTAAGGGGAGGTTGCCGGTTTTTTATTGAAAAGCATTTCACAAACTTCGTGATTATGCTACAATTGACTCGGATGATAATTTCACAAGCAGTAATCATTTAATGGGTTAGCTATTATTGAAGTTGAGATCATTTTTAGTTACCAAAATTCACAAGGAGGATATTTAACTTGACTGAAACAAAGATTCCAAAAGCGACGGCCAAACGGCTACCAATCTATTACCGGTACCTCAACATCTTACGGGATGCTGATAAGACCCGGGTTTCCTCGACCGAACTTTCCGAAGCCGTTAAGGTAGATTCGGCAACGATCCGGCGCGATTTTTCCTACTTCGGCGCCCTCGGTAAACGGGGTTATGGCTACGACGTTGATAGTTTACTTAAATTTTTCAAGAAGATTTTAAACCAGGATAAGCTGACTAACGCAGCTTTAATCGGGGTTGGTAATTTAGGGAATGCGTTGCTCAACTTTAATTTCCACCAAAACAGTAACGTGCGAATCAGCGCGGCGTTTGATGTTCGTGATGATTTGGCCAACACCGTTAAGAGTGGTGTGCCAATTTATCCAATGGACGAATTGCGGCAACAATTGAACGATCAACAAATCAAAATCGTTATTTTGACGGTGCCTGCTGAAGTTGCACAGGATGCAACCGATGAAGCAATTGCGGGTGGTGTTCGCGGTATCTTGAACTTTACCCCAATTCGGGTTTCAGTACCAACCAATGTCCGGGTTCAAAACGTTGACTTGACGAACGAATTACAAACTTTAATTTACTTCTTAGACCACTATAACGAAGAAGCTTAATCTGAACTGACTGATAACGGATTTTCCGGAATTAGTCAGTTTTTTTGTGGCCATTTTTAACAGCTCAAAAGGCATGATAGCGTTAATTCTCAAGGGTGAGTTAAAAAACGATTGAATTTTTCGGGAATATCTTGGTTAAATAACTTGCAATTGAAAACGAATAATTTTATAGTAGTACTTGTGATTAGCACTTATGTTAGGTGAGTGCTAACAGTGCTAAACTTTACATTTATTGGAGGGATTCAAGTGTTAAAACCATTAGGAGACCGTGTGATTTTACAAGCACAAGAAGAAGAAGAAACGACTGTTGGCGGCATCGTACTTGCAAGCAATGCTCAAGAAAAGCCACAAACTGCTAAAGTAATTGCCGTTGGCGAAGGCCGCGTGTTGATAATGGTGAAAAGGTTGCGCCAATCGTTAAAGAAGGCGACACTGTCTTGTTTGATAAATACGCCGGTACTGAAGTGAAGTACGCGGACGCGACTTACTTGGTCGTTCACGAAAAGGATCTTGTCGCAGTCGTCGACTAATCCAGTATTTAAAACGCTGAACTTAAATTAACAACTATTTTATGAGGTGAAGATAAATTATGGCTAAGGAACTCAAGTTTTCTGAAGACGCACGTTCAGCAATGTTACGTGGCGTTGATAAATTAGCAGACACTGTTAAGACCACCATTGGTCCTAAGGGTCGTAACGTCGTTTTGGAACAATCATACGGCAACCCAACCATCACTAACGATGGGGTAACGATTGCTAAGGCAATTGAATTGTCTGATCACTTTGAAAACCTCGGTGCTAAGTTAGTTGCCGAAGTTGCTTCAAAGACCAACGATATCGCTGGTGATGGGACAACGACTGCCACTGTTTTGACCCAAGCAATCGTTAACGAAGGCATGAAGAACGTTACTGCCGGTGCTAACCCAGTTGGTATCCGTCGTGGGATCGAAAAAGCCACTGAAGCTGCTGTTAAGGCTTTACATGAGATGAGCCACAAGGTTGCGACTAAGGACGATATCGCCCAAATCGCTTCCATTTCATCAGCTAACCAAGAAGTTGGTTCATTGATCGCTGACGCCATGGAAAAGGTTGGTAACGACGGGGTCATCACCATTGAAGAATCACGTGGTGTTGATACGAGTCTTGACGTTGTTGAAGGGATGCAATTTGATCGCGGCTACATGTCACAATACATGGTTACCGATAACGATAAGATGGAAGCCAACCTCGACAACCCTTACATTTTGATCACTGACAAGAAGATTGCCAACATTCAAGACATCTTGCCATTGTTGCAAAGTGTTGTTGAACAAAGCCGTTCACTTTTGATCATCGCTGATGATATTACTGGTGAAGCTTTACCAACCCTTGTTTTGAACAAGATGCGTGGGACGTTCAACGTTGTTGCTGTTAAGGCCCCAGGCTTTGGCGACCGTCGTAAGGCGCAATTACAAGATATTGCCGTCTTAACTGGTGGGACTGTTATCACCGACGACCTTGGTTTGAACTTGAAGGACGCTACCCTTGAACAACTTGGTCAAGCTAACAAGGTTAACGTTACCAAGGACAACACGACCATCGTTGAAGGTGCCGGTTCTAAGGAACAAATCGAAGAACGGGTTGCTGAAATCAAGTCACAAATCGAAGGCACAACTTCTGAATTCGACCGTGACAAGCTAAAGGAACGTTTGGCTAAGATGGCCGGCGGTGTTGCTGTTATCCGTGTTGGTGCCGCAACTGAAACCGAATTGAAGGAACGTAAATACCGGATCGAAGATGCCTTGAACGCTACTCGTGCAGCCGTTGAAGAAGGCTTCGTTGCTGGTGGTGGGACTGCCTTGATCAACGTCATTGGTGACGTGGATAAGGTCGAAGCAGAAGGCGATGAAGCAACCGGTGTTGCCATCGTTCGTCGTGCTTTGGAAGAACCTGTTCGTCAAATCGCTGAAAACGCTGGTCTTGAAGGTTCAGTTATCGTTGAACACTTGAAGACGTTGGATGCCGGCATGGGTTACAACGCTGCAACTAACGAATACGTTGACATGGTTGATGCCGGAATCGTTGACCCAACCAAGGTAACGCGTTCAGCACTTCAAAACGCCGCCTCTGTTTCAGCCTTGTTATTAACGACTGAAGCCGTTGTTGCTGACGAACCAAAAGATGACGCTGCGCCAGCTGCCCCAGCCGCACCAGGCATGGGCGGTATGATGTAAGCCGACTTAACTTATGATAATTAAGGAACCACCTCATTAAGTTGGGGTGGTTTTTTGTTTATGTTTGTATCCAGCGTAAGCATGTTTAGTTTGTGAAATTCAGTGATTCTGGTTTTATATAGTGAAAGGATGCCGCGGGAGA
>NZ_BBAD01000060.1 GCF_001311075.1 Secundilactobacillus similis DSM 23365 = JCM 2765 | reverse complement strand
GGGCAGTCGTGCCTCGTGGGGTTCGAGGTGCGAGTGCCCTAGTCATACGCGGGTCCGGAGAGATCCGGCATGGCGGTCCTCAGCCATTCCTAGCTCGTAGGCCCGCCACTGCGTTCCAGCCTCGCATAGCGCCGGAGCCTCCCGCGGCATCTTCCCACTATAAAACCCAGAATCTCTGAACTTCACAAACTCAGCATGCTTACGCTGGACACAAGCGACAGTTATAATCCCTCATACGACAAAAAGAAGCATCCGTCAAAAACAGATGCTTCTCCACTGAATCTACTCCGTCAACGCAAACTGATGATCCGCTAACCGATAAGCATGGTCGCACGCTTTGGCAACGTCGGATTCATGCGTAATGATGATGACGCACTTGTTTTGTTCATGTGCCAACTGTTGAAACAGTGCGACAACCTCTTTGGTATTCGCTTCGTCAAGGTTACCCGTTGGTTCATCCGCAACAACCAGGTTAGCATCACAGGCCATCGCCCGGGCAATCGCCACTCGCTGTTGCTGGCCGCCGGATAATTTACCGACATTTTTCGTCATTTGCTCATCCGTTAGCCCCAGCTTCTGCAATAACTCTCGCGCAAAGGCCTGGTCGCCTTTATGACTGGAATCCGTAATGGCTAACGCCGTTAAAACGTTATTTAACGGTGACATGTAGGTCAGTAAATTATACGACTGGAACACAATTGAAACATCGTGTTTGCGATAGTTCGTCAGGCCGATTTGTTGAATGTCGCGCCCGTCTAATTCGATTGTGCCCTCTCTTGGGACATCCAATCCTGCCAGTAATGACAAGAACGTGGTCTTACCAGACCCACTTTGACCGATCACGGCGTAGGACTGACCGACTTCAAACGTTAAATTGACGTGTTGGAATAACGCATTTTCCGGTCGATCGTACCAGTAACCTAATTCTTTAATGTTGAGCATCGTTTCACCGCTTTCCTTAGTCTAATAGAATCTTCTTGGGTTGGAGTCGTAAAATACCGCCAGCCGCAACCACAACTGCGAGCAAGGTGATCACAAAGCCCATTGCACCTAGTTTAATCAACTGGACTGCTGAGAGTTTCACCTTAAGGGTCGTCTTCGCCGTCTTGGCGGATTGACCACCCATCTGGTGCATGCCACCACTTGGCGCTTGACCACTTGGCCGACTGCCAGTACCCATTTGACCACCAGGGCCACCGGTTGACTGGGTATTAGTCGTTTGTGATGTCGTCTGTTGACTGACCAATTGATTGCCGAGCTTATTACCGATAAATTGACCACCGATGCCGGCAATCACCAAACTCACAACCAGTACCATGGCTAATTCCACAAACAGCTGACCAATAATTTTGACTCGGCTTTCGCCCATTGCCAGTAACACGCCAATTTCATGTCGGCGTTCGCGAACTTGAAGCATGATGATCAGCGCTAAGATCACCGTTCCGGCGATGGCAACTAACCACACAATCTTATTAGCGAAGGATTTAATGTTACTCATCGACGCCTTAACCGTTTGGTAACTGCTGTCGTCAGCTGACAGGCTGTATTTGCTGGTGTTAATGAGTTGCTTGCCGGCTTTTTTGACCTTGCTGATGGCGCTTGGGTTACTGATGGTAAAAGTTACAGAATCCGCCGTATTGGCGTACTTGCTGCCCTTGACCGTGTTGGCAAAGGTCGTTGAGGTGTAAATCGTGTTGGCTGGATCACTGGCACCCGGCCCCATCGTGGTCGTTGCTGACGATTTGGCCTTGTAGATGCCGACCACTTTTAACTTGTAAGTCTTGCTGCCTGAAGTGGCTTTGACCTTGATCGTATCGCCGACTTTAAGGCCATCCGCCTTCGCCAGTTCTGATTCGATCATCACGTTATTGGTGCCGCTGTCGGCACTGGTAAGTTGCCGACCGGATTTTAGCGTGTTGGTCTTATTGCTGAACGAGCTTGAGGTTGCCGTGTTGGTCACCCCGGTGACGGTGATGTCGCCAGTGCTACTACTGCTGCTCCCGAACCGGCCGCCCATCATATTCGAACTAGAACTAGTTGAAACCGTATCGAACCCATCGGCATCAACTGATGTGCTGACCGTTGCGTTATAACTTGAGACGTTGGCTAGAGCCGCAATCTTCTTGGCATCGCTGAGCTTCACCGGCGACATGGTTAACTTCGGGCGACTACTACTGCTTGATGAACTGCTCTGCTGCATTTTTTTAAATGCGGCTTCCCGGTTAGCCGATAACGTCAGGGTCGCCCCAACGTTGGCTTTCGCCTGCTTGGTAGCACTATTGGCAGCGCTGTTGATCAACAGACCCGCAAAAACAAATAACATAATGGCTGACATCACAATCAGCATCAGCAGCGAGCGCCCCTTCTTAGCGGTCAAGCTCAACCAGGCACGTTTCACGAAGTTCATACGGACACCTCCGCTAGCTGTTGCTTAAAACCCTGAGTATCATTCATGAAAACTGCATCACCTTTCCGTTTTGTTTTTAGGCATGCTTTGTTTATACAGGTGGGGGCTTAATTTAAGCTTAAAAGGCAGAGTGTGAAAAGGCGCGCTTAGGACCCAGAATATAAGATAAATAAAGCGTAGTACCCCGGGCTTGGGTGCTACGCTTTATTTGTCTTATATGGCCGTCCTGCACCTTTTCACACGTTTCGGCTATGTCGCCAACACCTGCCAAATACAAAAAAGGCCTCGCCAACTCCCTCAGAAATTGACGACGCCCATCTAATACGCTTTACTTTAACTTCAATCCGCCGGCATAATCATACTAGCAATCACATAAACCACACACCCACCAACGATCCCCGTCAGAAAGGTCGCAATCGTATAGATAATCCGAACAAGTTGGCTCCCAATCAAAATACTCACTGACGCCCCCTAAAACGCCTGTGAAAACCCGATTCTTGGATTTAACTAATCGTTTTTGCATGGTGATTCCCCCTTTAATGGCAACGCAATCATTTTATAAACACCAGTTACTAACTTTAGTGTAACAGGTTATCGGTGGTTCAGCGACTAATTTAGTCACACTAATCAAACAGGTGACACAGGAGTGATTGCTCCTATGTCGCCCGTCGTATTGCTCATACTACTATCAAGACTAAAAACGCCTCAATAAGACTACTTACACAATTGAATTTCTAACCAATTTCACGTTCCGCAGCTTCGGCGTGATCCAAAGATACAACCACTCGCAAATCTGTAGCCAAGCATGGCCCAGTAACATTGCGCCAATCGTATCGGTTGGGTAGTGCGCGCCCAGATAAACTCGTGACCATGCCACCAAGATCAACCACAAGAATAAGAGGGTTCTGACAACGACCCATTGCCAGTAGTTGCGCAACATTGGCACCACAACGATCCAAAGAATCGCTACGATGATAGTCGTGCCAAACACGTGGCCACTTGGGAAACTAAACCCATTATCGGCAGCCAAGTGTCCCAGAGGACGTGCTCGCCGAACGATTTCTTTCGCGATGAACGCCACTGCATCCCCGCCAATGATCGTTCCTAACGCCCACAACGCCGGTATTTTATATTTAAATCCCCACAGTAAAAATGCGATGATAAAGACCACAATGAGGTCCATCTTGGGACTGGCAATTGTTGTAATCGCCCCGTAAATCGCATCCTTGGTGCCCGAACTATGCTTCTGGACCAGCTGAATCATAACGCCGTCTAGAAAATCTAATAGTCCTGAATGCGCCATGACGAACGCTGCCAACACAGCAAACAAGCCACCACTCACGAGCAGGCGGAATGGCCGGTCGCGTTCTTGTTCAATAATCATCGATGATTCCTCCAATTTTCTAACAACCTTAAAACATTGCACGTTCGAGTATAGCATAAATGTGACCAAGCTTGCGGGCTTCTTTCAGGCCTTAGCAGAAATTTTAATAGTCTCGGCAACCGCATTAGAATTTAACGCATCCGCCTGTTACGACTCCCATTTTCACCTTGGTACTGTTACTTCTATCTATCAGTTTTATTATTGCTCATACGTTTTGCGCTTTGACCATCAAAAAAAGATGCGCACATCACCCTTTCAAGTAATCTGCACATCTCTTTTTTGTCGCTATAGTTTCGGATTATTTCGGTGTTCCCGTCGCCACTCGTTTGACAGTTTCAACATGACTTTAGCTTGCAGTCGGTTAAATAACTCCGCTAATAAGAACCCAAACGCAATGGCGCCCGCAATCTCCGCCACCTGCAGGAAGTAACTCATGCTTCGGCGTTATCACCCAAGGCAAAATTCTTCACCATCTGATACGCCTGTCCACCAGGCACAAACGGGACCATACTCGGAATATTAAAGTTGATCACCGGCATCTTGAGCCACCGCGCCGCCTGCATACTAAGAACGCCAATCAGTAAAGCCCCGATTAGGTTAGCAATAGCAATGCCGGCGCCTGCTTGCAAGCACAAGAGGTAGGCCAAGAAACCCAGTGTACTGATAATCCCCCCGGCATTTAATCCTCGCCGTGTACGTTGATTAACACACCGAACGTAACGGTGGCGAAATAGGTGAGTATTAATTTAATGATCATCATCCACATTTGCGCACCCTCACAAAATCTGCAGGATCATTGCGATCCCGCTCCCAATCGCCACCGCACTCATCAAGGCTTCAATTCCTCGCGCGATGCCACTCACCAAATCACCAGTCAGCAAATCGCGTACGGCGTTGGTCAACGGTACTCCGGGAACCAACGGCATCACGCTACCAATGATAATATCATCCACGCTGTTGCCCCAGTGAACGTGCACCGCTAAAATCGCTAACAAGCCAATCGCAACTGCTGCTAAAAATTCACTCAGAAACCGAACTTGTGCCAGTTTATTCACGGCGTAAAAGACACCCCAACCAATCAGCCCAATCAAACAGGTGATCCAAAAGTCCGGAAAGTTGTTTCGAAAGACCACTTCCAACGTCCCACTGACGATTCCAGCTGAAACTAGTTGCATCCACAACGGGAAATACCGCGGGTGCACTTCTAGTTCGGTTAGGTCTGATTCAAATTCAACCAAATCAATCGCCCCCGCCGCAAACTTCCGCGATAAATCGTTCACCCGGGTGATTTTCTCCAAGTCGATCGTCCGCAAATTGATTGGTTCAATCTGGGCATTCTCCTCATCCGAAATCGACATCATGATGCCAGTAATCGTCACGTAAACCTTACTCTGTGGGTAACCTGCGCTGACGGCGATTCGGTGAATTGTATCCTCAACCCGCGCAACTTCTGACCCGTTTTCAATCATGATGCGCCCCGCATGCAGCGCCGTCTTAATCAATTGGTGTCCCCTGGTTCCCACATTGTTCGCCCCGTTTCATTTCTAATCTGCTAAGTTAAATTATAGCTTAGTCGCTCATGGTTTACCCACTTTATTTGTTGATTTTGGCAAATTAGGAGCAGGTCGCTGTTTTTGATTTAGTTCTAAGCATGCTGACGTTTGTGTCCAGCGATAATGTGCGGAGCGAGACGGGTTGAGAGCAGTGTGTAAGGTGAGTCCGGTGAAGGCGCCCGGGCCTGGCGGTTTTACCGGACTCGCCTTACATGCAGCTCTCAGTCTCGCGCAGCACCATTCGGCGTGGTGGCCAGAAAGCGCGTGGTTGACAAGTTTCTACAACTTCAGGAACCCCAGAAATGACAGCTTAAGTGGCGCCGAATTTTGTAGCCTGAGAGCGCCATCTTTTATGCGGCTTTGGCGAGCGAAGCGATGACAAACAGCCAACACCCAAATCATACCCAACACTTACGCTGGACACAAGCGTAAGTAAAAAACGCCCAACCAACGACAACACTGCCGTCAGTCAGACGTTCCACTATTCAACAAAAATATAATGCGCTGCTTTATACCCAATCGTCAGGTTCTGCTTATCCGTTAAGTTCTCAACCAGCACAGGCCCTTCAAACGGATCGTGTTTCTTGACCGTCAACTGATCGCCAATATCAAGTTTGATATCTCCAAGATACGTCAGTAGGTCATGGTTATCGATAAAGCGGGAAACCGTGACCGTTTCGCCATCCGCAACATCGTTTAAGATGAGGTGGGTTTCTTCATCGTAGTGGCCCGTCCGATCAGGAATGATGCCACCATGTGGACAGTGGGTTGGGTGACCCAACGCATCATCTAATGCGTTGGCCAGCCGTTCACTCGTCACGTGTTCCAGTTTTTCGGCTTCAACGTCGAGGTCGGGTAATGGGTAGCCCAAGCGTTTCACCAAGAACGTTTCCCACAGCCGGTGATTGCGAACCAGCACAACGGCGGCATCGATTCCGCGTTGCGTCAGCGTAATGCCCGCATAAGGTTCATGAATCACGTAGCCTTCTTCGGCCATTTTACCAATCATTTCGGTAACAGATCCTGCTGCAATGTTGAGACTAATTGCGATTTGCTTATTTGAGACCTTATCAGTGGCACCGCCCAACTCAAAAATAATTTTGAGATAGTCCTCTTTCATGGGCGTCATACCAGTTTTTGCCTTTTCCATTAACACCGTACCTCTCGCTACAACTTATCTGTCAATTTTTCGTTTAAAATCAGGCCTTCGTCTTTGCCGCGAACATCTTCCGCTTGAATCGTCACGTGACAAATACCGTATTTTGCCGCCAAAACGCGTTCAATTCGGTGATAAATCACCTCAGCCTCACTGAGCTTCATATCCCGCATGTTGACGTGGGCCGAAAACATGATCCGGTTCTCATCGATCATCCACACGTGAATGTGGTGCACGTTGGTGACGCCATCGATCTTCAACAGGTCGGTTTTGATGGCTTCGTAGTCCATCGTCGGCGCACCCTGCATCAGAATCGTGATGGTGTGTCGGATAATTGGCCATGATTCCACCGCAATATAGACGGCAACGATAATCGTGATAATCGGATCAACCATAGTCACATTGTACCACTGAATCAGCAATCCGCCGATAATAACTCCAAATGATGAGAGCGTATCACTCAACAAATGCAGATACGTTGCCTTCATATTTAAATTATGCTTGGACCCCCGATGAAGCAGCCAAGCAGAAAGCAAGTTGGCGATTGCCCCAACAACGGCCACAACTAGCATGATGTCGCCCTGAATGGTTTCGGGGTGCCGTAAACGCCGGACTGCCTCAATCACTAAGAAAGCGGAAACAACTAATAGCAACATGGCGTTCAATAAGGCAGCGAGGATCTGTGCACGACCATAACCAAACGTATTGCGGTCATCCTCACTTCGTTGGCTGATCCGGTGAGCGAAGTAACCGATGGCAATCGAAAAGGTATCGCCTAAATTATGGACCGCGTCAGACAACAACGCTAAGCTTCCGGAAAACAGGCCACCAAAAATCTCCAGCACTGTAATGCCAGCGTTGAGCAGCGTTACACCCAGAAACTTTTGTCCAGATAAGTTATCCCTTTCAGCCATCTCGCTCACCCCTTATCCCTTTATTATCGCACATTTTGCAGGGGACGAGAAGCGCAACTAAAAACCCCGAAGGAATAACCTACATTCCGTCGGGGCTGTTTTAAATCGTTCATTTAATTTGCGTAAACCGTTGCAGCTGACTTCGTTAATTTTTCGTAAGCAAAGTCCTGAACATCCGTCTGGTCATCCGCCTTCACTTCAACAGTGCCGGTCTTGGTGAACCCAGCCTTGTTGATCACGTGTTGCATGCCAAGTTTTCAGGATGCGTATCGATTCGCACGCCCTTCACTGCTGGATGCTGGTCAATTTCATCAAAGATGGCCGCCAGCAATTTGCCAGAAAGGCCCTTACCGTGGTGGTGACTCGACACCGCCACCCGGTGAATGGCAACGTAGCTGTTGCCAGCCGTCAGCCACTGACCATCAATTTCTTGATAGCTTTCATCTGGCGCTGGAATCACCGCCGCGGTGCCTAAAACATCGTAGCCATCCACCAACACCATTGTGCGACCATTTTGAATGTCATCCACTAAGACGTTGGTGTTCGGATAATTACCCTGCCACTGATCAATGTGTTGAGCGGCCAACAGTTGTTTACCGTCCTGAATAATTGACTCGATTTGTTGTAGATCTTTCATTTCTGCGCGACGTAATTTCATACGTTACCACCTCACCGTTTTTATAAGATTGTGCTATCTTAACGCGATTTCAAACGGGTGTCTACCAAAAAGAATCAATTAATTTCTAATATTTCGGTTAACGTTTTTCTAATTTCAAAACGTTGATTTTAGCCAGTTGGAAGCGATTCAGAATTGAAATTCTTATTTGCGTTTTGAGTGGTGATTGTGCGCAAGCTGTGTTTGAACGACATGACAACGACCATTCAATAATTATTGATGTCTCAATCGAGTCTATTTTCGCCACGTACCGAGAAAAGCTAACTACAGCTCTGCTATTGAGTGCTTTGGGCGATGCTCATTGCGATTTCTTTGTTTTCGGCGCTAATTTTGATTTTTCGTTTTGCTTTTTAGGCGGCATTGTGAGGTGGGCTACTTTGTCGTTTTTTCGGCTACTGCGCCGAAACGTGCAGAGAAAAACAAAGAGCTGCATGTAGCGGCGTCCAACTCAAGCTACCAAAACCCGGTAACTTAAGTTGGACGCCGCTACACTCCGCTCTTTAACCGTTTTTCTCCGCACTCTATTTTTCTCCGCACTCTAAAAGAAAAGCCCGCCACCTTAACTTCGATGTCGGACTTCCCTCAGTAGTAGACTTGGCAACCGGTTCTGAGAAAATCAATCTCTTAATTTTCACTTACCCGTCATTCAGATACGGTTACTGGCTTAGCTTACACTAAGCACTCAAAGCGCATTCTAGCGCCATCCACGGCAAATATTGTCAATGTTTAGCGGCGACGATTATCAAACTACGATCAAAGCCAAACTTCAAAAGTATTTCCAGGACCGGCTGTAACGGTCTACTACTATAGTAAGAATACCATTTAATTGCTCATAATCACACTATTTACTGCTCTTTTTGGGTAACTTTCATCAAGACGCCGTAGAGTACCATACTAATGATGATCACCACGAAGGTTGCGCCAATCGTGTCGGCAATCATTGGCACGTGCTTCAAGCCAACGTAGCACGCAACGGAAACGGCCCAAGTCAAGATAGCTAACCAGTTGACCCCACCTTGATACCAGTACTGACCCTTAACTTTAGTGAAGTCATCAATTTGGTATCGCTGGCGCCGCAACCAGAAGAAGTCGACCAAGAAGATCCCGATTTCCGGTCCCAGCACCATTCCGATTCCGTCTAAAAATACCGTGAAGACGTCCAAGAACGACGCAACGAAGATTGGTAAGAACGTCACCGCAGTCGCAATCAACGTCACGATCCAAAGACTGACCGTTAAACTGATTCGCTGGGTCATGTTGGTCAAGGCTGAACCCGCGGACATCAAGTTAACCGCGTTGGCCGTGGTACTGGTCAGAATAATCACGATCATTGCCAAGAACCCTAACCCCAACTTGCTGGCAATCGTACTTGGATCGGAGTTATTAGGATCAAAGTGGTTCAGCGTAATCGCCGTCCCGATAGTGGCAATCAACCCGATAAAGGCGAACCAGAAGAGACCCACGTTTGCCCCTAAGAAAGCAGCGTGCGTGGCATTTTTCTTCACACCGGTAAACCGAGAAAAGTCACTGGCGGCCGTCACCCAAGCGAGGTTAAAAGCAGCCAAGACGTCAATTGCAGCACCGGACGTCATCTTTAAGTTGTGCGGTGGTTGCCAGCTCATAATGTCGTGGAAGGAGACCGTTTGAAAGACCACGATGGTTTCCCAAACCACAAAGATCACGACGAGCACGATGCCGACCCGCTCGATCAACTGAACTGAACGTTGCCCTAAGGAGATACTTAATAAATGGAAGATACTCATCACAACGATGCCAACAACGAGCCCTAACGTCCCGCCCGGCTTACCATAGACCGGCCAGCCGAAGATATCATGGAAGAGATAACTCATCGAGGTCGCCGCGATAAATGTATTAACCGCCGCCCAACCAATGAATTGAACCATGTTGATGACGGATGGTAACAGACTCCCGCGAAGCCCAAACGATGCCCGCGTCAGCGTCATAGCGGTTAACCCGGTTTTGTAACCCATAAAACTGGCAGCTGCTAACAGTAAGTATGACACGATTCCCGAAATGATCAGTGCCGTTGACGCCGTCATGAACCACAGGCAGCAATCACACCACCAATGTACCAGGTCCCGTTATTCGCGTTGGCGCCAACCCACGTTGCGAACATATCCCAATACGACATGTGCCGATTTGCCATCGGAATGGCGGGCACCCGCCCTAAACCGTTCTTGGTTGCCATTGTTGTATTTCCCCCTATTAATTAAACTAAGCTTCGTTAACGGCGTGCTTTGGTAAAATCAAGTTCATCAAAATACCCAAGACGGTCACGATCGATAAGCCTGAGAAGGTCAAGCCGGCTACTTGAAGACTGGCGTTCCCGATCCCAATCACTAAAATCGTGGCAGAAATAATCAAATTACGCTTTTCGTTAAAGTCGACGTGGTTATCAACCAAGACCCGAAGGCCACTGGAAGCAATTACCCCGAATAATAGGAAGCTGATCCCGCCGATAACGGGCGATGGAATACTTTCAATGAGCGCTTAGCTTACCAACGAATGAGAATAGAATGGCAAATAATCCGGCACCGGCTAACATGTAAACGGAGTGCACTCGCGTAATAGCCAGCACACCAATGTTTTCACCGTAACTGGTGATTGGCGGGCCACCGACGAAACTGGCAATGATCGAGGCCGTCCCATCACCAGCTAAGGTATGGTTCAAACCTGGATCTTTAAAGTAGTTCCGGTGAGTCAATTTGTTCAGCACCATGATGTGCCCCATGTGTTCCGTCATCGTAACGAAGGCGATGGGCGCCATGCTCAAGATGGCATCCACGTGCCAAGTCATTTTATACGTTAAGAATGGAATCTGGAACGCCGGCATTTTAAACCAAGGTGCGGCCATAACGGGGGCAAAATCCACCACGCCGGCAAGCGCAGTAATGATATACCCACTCACGATCCCCAACAAAATTGGAATCAAGCCCAAGAAGCCCTTCATAAACATGTTGAAGAAAATCGTGATCAGTAACGTGGCAATGGCGATGCAAAACGACGTCAAACTGTAGTGGTTGTTGACCATGGTGGCGTTGTTCGCGGCACTGCCAGCCAAGGATAACCCAATAACCATGATGATTGGCCCCACGACGATTGGTGGCAACGCTTTGTCGATCCAACCTGAACCAATCATTGAGACCAACAAGCTCACAATCAGGTAAACGACCCCAACCGCTAACGTCCCCTGTGCAATTGACGGATACCCAGCTGACTTCATCAAACTTTGCATGACCACGATGAACGAGAAACTTGACCCCATGTAGCTGGAATCTTGCCCTTGGTGATCAAAATGTACATCAGGGTCCCAACACCGGAACTAAAAAGTGCAATTCCGGGATTTAACCCCACTAAAATTGGCACTAAAACCGTGGATCCAAACATTGAAAATAAGTGCTGAATCGATAACCCGACCCATTGGCCAAGTGATGGTCGTTCCCAAACATCAAGTACCGCATCTGGATTACGGTAGCGACCTTCTGACTGTTGCGACATACCCGTTTCCTCCTCGCCCTCTCACTTGGCTTCGGCGTGTTGAACGAAAAAACACCCCTATGCCCGCAGGTATAGAGGTGTCGTTTTAATTTGGCTACAATGCGCCAACCGAACGTCCCTTCTTAGCCTCACGGGACCAAGTTAAAAGGTTTCATATTGACTGTAATTATAGTGATTCTCTCATGGTGTGTCAATGTTAATTTAATCAATCTTCAATCTGACGCCATTCGGCCTCGTCAGCTCGGGAAATATCATTCAGAAATTTCAACACGCGTTGCGCGCGCTTTTCCTGATTCGCATAAAGTTGGTTGAGTCCCTGGCCAGTGGTCATCGGCGCACTTAAACTCAGTTGTTTGTCGTGACGTTCACCCTGAGAAAAGGCCACTACCATGTGGTCGTTATCGATCATCGTGAACAAAAAGAAACTACTAAACGAATCATCATCTTGAAGATAGGCCGGCATGGCCCAGATGCCTGATTTAAGCTCCCGCAATTCTGAATCGCCAAACCGGTAATCCAAGTGAGTCTTTTGTGTAATCGGCGTTTTTAAAAATAACATCATATGGTTAAATTGTTCATCACCCAAGTTTAACGTGGGTTCGTTGGTTTCCGTCAAGTTATTACCTCCAAATTGCTGTTGCAGTCATCGCTCCATTCTACCAATAATTCGGGGTGAGGCAAAGTCCGGTGACTTACTGATGACAGCTTGTTTTCATGGCGTATTCAAGAATCCGAAAGATTTTTTAATTAACGCCAATAAATTCCGTTTTCTCAACATTCTAAAATACTACCCAATCTAGGCCCAGCGGTATTAACCGGTCAACTGGTACAGTTAACCTAATTCGCACCAACTTAAAAATAAATCCGTCACAAGGATTGACGAACATTCAATTTTCGAGTAAAGTACAAGGCAATCAAATAACCAAAAATAATTCAGACTGGGAGCTGACTTTTTGATGACAACTTTAGCAACTGAAATCGCCGGAAGAACCTTTGACAACTGTTTAATGAACGCCGCGGGCGTGCGCTGCCAATCGATAGCCGATCTGAACAAACTGATCGACTCCACCGCTGGGGCTTACGTGACCAAGAGTGCCACACCGGTGAAGCGGCTGGTAACCCTTCACCACGGATGCACACCCTGCCAAAGGGCAGCATCAACTCGATGGGGTTACCAAACGAAGGCTTAGACTACTACTTGGACTTCGTCTTACAAGACCAAGCCAATCGTCCCGGGACCACCAACTTCTTATCCGTTGCAGGGACTAGCTTAGAAGACAACTTAAGCATGTTGCACCAGATTCAAGATTCCGCCTACACCGGTTTCGTTGAATTGAACCTCTCTTGCCCAAATGTCCCAGGACATCCACAGGTCGGTTACGACTTCGACCGGGTTAAAACAGTGTTGACCGCGGTATTTGACTTCTACACCAAGCCACTTGGTGTTAAATTACCACCCTACTTCGATTTAGTGCACTTTGACCAAATCGCTGACATCCTGAACCAATTCCCACTAACTTTCGTCAACTCGATCAACAGTATCGGTAACGGTCTGGTTATCGACCTCATGCCGAAAAAGTTGTGATTAAACCTAAAGGTGGCTTTGGCGGCATCGGCGGTGCATTCGTTAAACCAACCGCTTTGGCCAACGTTCGCGGCTTAGCCCTTCGCTTGAAGCCAGAAATCGCCATCGTTGGGACCGGCGGTATTCTCAACGGCCAAGACGTCTTCGAACACATCCTCTGCGGCGCCTCCATGGTTCAAATCGGTACCCAATTCGGCTACGAAGGCACCCAAATCTTCGACCGCATCTCACAAGAACTTACCGCCATCATGGCAGCTAAGGGCTACACTAGCATCAACGATTTCAAGGGTAAGCTTAAGACCTTTGATGACTAATTATTGAACTTAACTCGGACTCAGCACTTTCGACGGTGCTGGGTCCTTTTTTTGCTTGTGTCCAGCGTAAGTGTGCGAACTTTGTGAAATTTGGCTTCGTCTGCGCGTTAATCATGGTTGACATTGTGGGCACAGCCGGTTGGCCTGAAAATTTGGGCACTGGAACGCCATGGGCACGATTCTGAGCCGAAAGCCCGCGTCTCAGAATACGGCCTTTTACTAGTCTGGCAAGAAACGCCAGCCAAGTAAATTTCATGGCTGAGGCCCAATTTTCAGACCGACCTCTTGTCTGCGGGTTTTCGGCAGCGGTTACCACACTCCCGAAAATCTATCATGAAGAGTCAAGCTGTTGTACGATGACAATTGCGAACATCTCAATAACCGCTGAATAGCAGCGTTACCGCATCGAGTCAACAATCCGTTCAAGCACATTGCGTCATCGTTCAGAATGGATTGACGTTTGATCATTGTGCTAATGATCATTTTGACGTTGAGCGACTCAACCTCAGTCGTTGCAATACTGCAACTAATCAGTCAAGCAGTTGAGATGTTCTACGATAGTGTCGAATTGCACACTGTAAGATTTTGGTATGCGGCTAGTTGGATGCTATGTCGCGATAATTGGTGGTTGTTGGTGTTCTTCCGACAACCGCCAATTATCGGGGACGAAGTTAAGACTCGCGTGCGTTTTGGCGAGGCTTAACTTCGAGGTCTGAGACCGCCCTTCGGCTCAGACCGGCCCCATAGCGGGAACCTAGCCGCATACCGGAATCGACAGTTCAAGCAAATCATCGCACTTCACAAACAACAACAAAAAACGGCCAGGCAAACGCCTGACCGTAGTTGATTGATTAAGTTAGTTAAGCGGCGACCCGCTTTTGCATGTGGTAGTACTCGTGGTCACCGACCATTTTGGTGCCGACCACGTGGAACCCCACGCGCTGATATAGTGCCATGGCATCGGGATTTTCAAAGTCAACGATCAACCCCATCACGTTTTCGTGGTCGCGGTTGGCGTAGGTTGGCAGTGACGCAAGTAGGCGTTTGCCGATCCCGTGTCCTTGATAGTGTGGTGAAACGGCAATGGAATCCAAGTACCATTCACCCGCTGCCGTCTCTGGCTCCGCTTCAAACGGTGTGTCAAAGGCGGCACTTTTGGCTGACAGGCGACGAAGGACTTCGTCGACCCGTGCCTCATTTTGTCCGGGATACCCGAAGGCAACCCCAACAACTTGACCATCGGCCTCGGCCACCACGGTGGTTGCGTCACCGGACAGATAACTGCGGGTCCGGTAAGCCATCGCGATGACCTGCTCTAAGTCAGGTTCGGGGACGTCTTCAAGTTCTTCAAGTTGCATCTCGTCAAAAATCAGGTTAATCAGCGGTGCTATCTGGCCAGCGTCTTCCTGCTGAGCCTCTCGTATGGTAATCAAAATAAATCCTCCAGTGTATTTGCGTGTTGCATAAGAGGATACCGGATTCTGCGGGATTTGTCAAAGGCGCTGGTCCTCACCCTGTTTGCGCAGTTCGGCGAGTTCTTGGCGAATCTCACCTAAAATCTCAATTTGGAGCTTTTCGATTTCCAAAGTATGGGGAATCTGGTTTTGTGACAGATGATCAAGCTTGGCATGCAAAATTCGCAATTCATGCTCGGATTTTAAATTTACGTGAAAGTCATTTTCAGCATCCATCCGGTCCCGGTCCGCTGACCGGTTTTGGCTCATCATGATAATAGGCGCTTGAATGGCCGAAATACAGCTTAAACACAGGTTCAACAAAATAAATGGATAATCATCAAACCGAATCCCAAACAACTGCAGGCCGTTGATCACCATCCAGGTCACCAGCACGAACACAAACACGCCAATGAAGCCCCAACTCCCACCGAAGCGCGCGACGTTATCCGCCACCCGCTCGCCCAGTGTCAGACTCTTGGTCAACGTTTCGTTCACATCCGTAATCTCGTAATCATCACTCTGTAACGCCCGTGTCAACTTACGGTTGATTTTTTGACTCTGCTTCAAGTCCGAGCTGATCAACGCGTCAACGTTGGCTAACCGGTAGTCCAACAAGTGATGCCCGCAGATAAAACTGGTCACCTTCGCCTGCGGGTAATCCTTTTTGATTCGTTGCCGTAACGTAGTCGATAGGTCGATCAAGAATAGCCCGGATTCAACGGGATACGTCTTACCATCCACCAGACACGTTGCCGTCTTCGTTTCTGTTTCCGCCATATCGTCGCCTCATTTCTCTCACTTTAGTTAAGTCTAGTTTAACGTATATGCTACTCAATTGCCCAATTTAACCTAAAAAAACACGCCCTCAGTGAGAGCGTGCTGTTCTATCCAGCTAATGGTCAACACCATCGAACGGATAGCTAAAACTTCATTTAAATACAGGGGTCTAAAATCAAAGTGACAGCCAGATGTCTTCGTAACTGATTATTCGGTGACCAATTTCCGATCGCTGTATGACCGTTTAGCAAGCTTTAATGAAGCTTTGACCTCAGCGATATGTTTGGCAAATTGTTCATCTTTTAAGTCGCAGTCAAACCAAGATAACTCGGTTAAGTTTTCCTCTACCCGGTTCAAGATTTTTTCAATTGCCTGCTGTGACTCATCATTACTTGTCATCTAAATTCACTCCTTATTTTTTTGTACAATGCCACTATACCGGTTTCTGTAGGGAATACAAGCAAAATCCACCTTTTTCTTGAGTATGAGGACAATTCTTACTTTGACGCGGTTTTTCATCATCAAATCCTCATTTAAGAGTCAAAATCGTTTAATTGTTTTAGCAGACCAATTCAAAAAACGTTGCCCAAAGCGCACGATTTGGACAACGTTTTTCACTTGGATTAAGCCTGAACAATTGCCGACATATCCGCCGGTAACGGACATTCAAACTGGCGTTGATCATGCGTTACTGGATCTTCAAAACTAAGCGCATAAGCGTGTAAGGCCTGTCGCATGAGTTGCGTTTGCGGGCCGCCGTAAAGTTCATCGCCAAGCAACGGATGCCCCAACGATTGAAAGTGTGCACGAATCTGGTGCGTCCGGCCAGTATGCAGGAGCACCTCAACTAGCGTCCAATCAGCCCCGCGTTGTTTGACCCAGTACTCAGTCTGCGCTGACTTGCCATCCGGTGCCACGATTTGATTGACGCCATCATCCGCTCGTCGCAATGGCGCATCAATCATATCGTGATCTGCCGGTAACTGACCGCTGACAATGGCCAAGTAGCGTTTGACCAACGTGTGATCACCTAGTTGCTGATTCAACCAAGAATTGGCCAATCGGTGCTTCGCTAACAACACCAAGCCACTCGTATCCCGATCCAACCGCGTAATCACGTGTGGCACCAGTTGGCGGTCACCCGCCGCAACTAAGTGGCCCTTCACCAGGTTCACCAACGTATCGGTTCGGTTACTGGGACCAGGCACTACCGTCAGGCCGGCTGGTTTTTCGACGACCATTAAATTCTCGTCTTCGTACTGAACGGTCAACGGCCCATCACTGACCGGCACGTTTGGGTCAGCCGGTTCTTCCGGCACGATCAAGGTTACCTGATCACCCACGTTCACCTTAGTGGCGGGTTTTACCGACCGACCGTTGATCAGGACCTGACCGTTACTCTGATTGATTTGACTAAACATTCGGTGACTCACGCCCTGTTCGGCCAAAATGGTCTTGGCAGTTGCGCCGGGATGGGTCACGTTCCAACTAAATTTCATGCTTATCGCTCCGATTACTAGATTTCGTCATCTTGCTGGGCAAGTAAGGTTCGCAGGGCGGGGTATTTATCAGCTGGTAAATTGTACTGTTGCCGGAACGCACCGATGGCATCCGCTTCGTACTGTTCCGGATCCAAAATCATCTGGCCAGTTTCCAGCGGTGGTTCTTCGGTGATCACGGCGTCCAATACGATTGGCTGGGTGTTGCCCGCAGCTAAGTGGTCTTGGATCGTTGCGATTGCCGCCGTTAAGGAAGCCGCATCCGTTACTCGGAGTCCCAAAGCCCCCATATTTGTGGCAACCCCGGCCCAGTTGGCATTGTTGAAGGTCAACCCGTAGTCCGTCTGACCACTGTTGGCCTTCTCCTGCCGAATAAACCCGTACCCGCCATTTTCGAGAATCACGTTGATGACTGGTAACTGATATTGTACCTGAGTTAACAGGTCTTGGACAACCATTGAAAAACCGCCATCACCAGAAACCGTGATCACGCGCCGTTTGGGATAGCTCAATTGGGCCGCGATTCCGGCCGCTAAGCCGTAGCCCATCGCACCAAACCAGCCCGACATCGTGAGTTGTTGCTGTTGATCAAACGGCAACATCCGGGTTGAAAAGACCGTGTTGTTCCCCACATCTAACCCGTAGATCGTATCACTTTCGCTTAACGTCCCCACCTGACGTAAGACAGCTTCAGCAGTCAAAGGCGCATCATCAATCAAGGTTGCCCGCTCATCAAGGTAGGCCAACCAGTTCTGCCGAGATTGCTGGCAGGCTTTCAAGAAGGCCGTTTCCGGCAACTGGGCCGCCTGAGCTGCCAACAACTGCTGTAAGTACGCCCCGGCATCCGCGACCACCGCTTGGTCTGCATGAATTTGTACGCCAAGGTCCGCTGCCCGTTGATTGATTTGAATCGTTTTGACGGGTTGGTCTAAATACCGCATAAATGGATAAACGGTCCCCACCATCACCACTAAGTCGGCCATGTGTAACGCCTCAAAAGCGGGCTGGGTCCCCATTCGTCCCTGAGTGCCCATGAAATTCTCAAAACCAGTTGGCACCAAACCAGCTGCGGGCGCCGACGCAATCACGGGTAATCCCAACCGCTTCGATACGGCGACCACTTCCGCCTTGGCTGCTTTGACACCAGAGCCAACCAACATCACTGGCCGCTCAGCTTCTTTAATTAATGCTAAAGTCGTTTTGACTTGGTCAACACTACCACCAGCTGGCGTAGCGGTCGCTGCTCAACCACTAACGGCTGGTAGTCGATCTCTTGATTGGCTAAATCATCCGGAATCAATACCACACTTGGTGATTGGGTATCGTACGCCGTTTGAATGGCTTCCCGAATCACCGTGGGAATCGTCCGCGCATCACTGACTTGGCGGTGATAGGTATCTAGGCCCGCAAACAGTTCGTTTTCGTCAAAGTCTTGAATATAGTGGGTGTTGATCATGTCGGTCGCAACCGTGCTCATAATCAATAGCATCGGCGTGTGGTCCATCTTCGCATCACACATCCCATATAGGAGATGAACGGCACCGGGACCAACCGAGGCCATGGCAACCCCAATTTGTCCGGTTAACTTTGTTTCGGCAACCGCAGCCAGCGCCCCAACCTCTTCGTGACGCACCTGGATGTAGGCCATCCGCTCCTGTTCTGCCGCAAACCCATCAATCAATGAATCGGCCGGAATCCCGTAAACGTGACTGACCTGCCAATTTTCAAGTTCCTGAACTAACGCTTGTGACGCTTCATTACTGTCATTAACTGCCTCCGTTCATCGCATCCGCGATTTAACAAGCTTTTGCCAATTTGGCTAACAGGTCTATTTTAGCAAAGAATGGGATTGAAAGCAGTTCCAGTCTCGGCAAACTTTTTGAAACAACATCCTTTGTAATTTGTCTGATAAATTAGTTTGATTGTCAAATCATTGGTTTATCAGCGAAAATATTTTAAAAATCACCAAAACCATGAAACCGCAACCATGGAAGCGCTTAACTTTGCTCATTATTTATAATACAAATAAATCGACTATTGATTTATGCGTATAAATACCGTACAGTATAACGTGTTAGCGTTATCTTATTCAATGAGAGCGGTGTCTTCTTCTTATTCGGCTGAGTGCGCGTTCGTTGTTTTTTACACAAACCTCGACACTCGCCACGCCATTATGCCACCTATTACCCGTTATTGATAACGTTTTCATTTAAATTCGTCTGTAACTTAAACTCAAGGAGGCAACAAACTCATGCAACAGGAGAAAAAGATTTCTAGTGGATTTATCTACTTCTTCGGTTCATTCGGGGGCATCCTCTTCGGTTATGACATCGGTGTTATGACCGGGGCACTCCCATTTCTTCAAATTGATTGGCATCTGCAAAACAACGCCACCATTACTGGCTGGATCACTTCAGCCGTCATGTTTGGGGCCATCTTCGGTGGGGCTTTAGCTGGTCAGCTTTCTGACCGTTGGGGCCGTCGAAAGATGATTCTGCTCTCCGCCTGATTTTCGCAGTGGGGTCACTGCTTTCTGCCGGGTCACCTCATGATGGTCAGATTTATTTGATTATCGTGCGGATGTTCTTGGGACTTGCGGTTGGGGCGGCGTCAGCACTCGTTCCCGCCTACATGTCTGAAATGTCACCGGCTGAAAAGCGGGGCTCGCTATCTGGGTTAAACCAAACGATGATCGTGACCGGGATGTTACTCTCCTATGTTATCGACTTCGTGCTTAAAGGCTTGCCAGAAGTGCTCGCTTGGCGGTTAATGCTTGGTTTAGCAGCCGTTCCAGCTGCCATTCTCTTCCTCGGGGTCCTCAAGTTGCCAGAATCACCACGGTTCTTGGTTAAAACCGGTCACCCAGACGAAGCGCGTCAAGTGTTAAGCTACATTCGGAAAGATACCAGCACCATTGATGATGAATTAGCCGACATCCAATCAGCTTCTCAAGAAGAATCCGCCGCTGCCAAGTCAACCTCATGGGGCACCTTGGTCAGCAAGCGGTACCGCTACCTGGTGATTGCCGGGGTCGGTGTTGCAACTTTCCAACAATTCCAAGGCGCTAACGCCATCTTCTACTACATTCCATTGATCGTCCAAAAAGCAACCGGTAAGGCCGCAAGTTCCGCTTTAATGTGGCCAATTATCCAAGGCATCATCCTCGTGTTAGGCTCCCTCCTCTACATCGCCATCGCCGAAAAGTTCAACCGGCGGACGTTGTTAACCTTAGGTGGCGCCGTCATGGGTCTGTCATTCTTACTGCCAACCGTCATTAACTGGCTATTACCAAATACCAGTCCAATGTTGATTGTCGTCTTCCTATGCGTCTACGTTGCCTTTTACTCCTTCACTTGGGCCCCATTGACCTGGGTGTTGGTCGGTGAAATCTTCCCACTCCAAATTCGGGGTCGCGCATCCGGCGTTGCATCGTCATTTAACTGGATCGGATCATGGTTGGTCGGTCTCCTCTTCCCAGTGATGACCGCCAACATGAGCCAAGAATCCGTCTTCGCCATCTTCGGCATCATCTGTCTCTTAGGCGTCGCTTCATCCGCTTTGCCGTTCCTGAAACTCGTGGCAAAACACTTGAAGAAATCGAAGCTCAAGGTACTGGTGATCGCACGGCTTATGAAGCATCGACTGAACAAGAAAATCGTTAATTTGAATTGAAAAGATTCCGCTACCTGTTGGGGTGGCGGGATCTTTTTTGTTGTCGTTTGTGCCCAGCGTAAGCATCTTTAGTTTGTGAAATTCAGTGATTCTGGTTTTGGATAGTGTGAGGATGCCGCGGA
>NZ_BBAD01000059.1 GCF_001311075.1 Secundilactobacillus similis DSM 23365 = JCM 2765 | reverse complement strand
CACAAACACTTTGGTTTTACGGGTCGCAACGGCCGTAGTATTGATAATTTGTCCGCTTTGTTGCCGATGCATAATGGGTAGCACCTACGAGTACCATACAAAATGCCTCTTAAGATCATACGAACCCAGTCAACAACACGTCCCTCACTGAACGGCGAATGTGGCATTAATCCGGCATGTTAGCCAAACATCAATGCGATTGAACGTTTGAAGGGCAAATTGCGAAAAGTCGAGCACACTCTGTTTATTGGAAACATCCACACTCGGCAGGCCGTATTACCGCCAAAGCATTTGATTTGGGCCACAAGGCTCTCTATACGTTCAATTCGACGAGCACCCAGTACGATTGAGTGGCCACTCTTGGCTAAGAGTAGTGCCGTGACTGCTCCGATGCCACTAGAAGCACCAGCAATCACCGCTACTTTTCCATTTTTCATTTCAAATTTCTGTCTTTCAAAAAAGCATTGAATGAGTGATCATATTTACAACACTAATTGGTTGGTCATTGATTTTGATTACAGACGAGTGCTCAAAAATTCAAGTAATTTGGTAACTTCTTGCTTCACATACTCTGGCTTCCAGTATGTTTCAATATGCTGCACACCATCCATTAAGAACAGTTCCTTGTCTTGTGTACCTGTCGCATTTGCATAGCACTTTTCAGTCAAGTAGAATGTATCCGCATCTTTACCAGCCATCATCAACAGTGGCACATTGATTAAATCCATGTTAACTGATGCGTCATATGTGAACAGGTCAAGGAAGCTAGCTTGGGTATAGATGAAACTTGAGTTCGGATGAGCATGTGTCTGAGCATAATAGGTATAGCCATCACGGTATAGTGCATATGGTAACTTAGCGGCATCTTCAGGCGCCATATCTTTAAGATCCGGTGTGTATTCAGTTTCTTCACCACGAACCATCTTTTCACGAGCTTCGGATGCTTTTTGTAAACGCGCCTGAATCGTGTTTGCTTCAGAATCCATGAAGCCATTGCGACGAACTAAACCTGAGTTAAACGCTGATAAAGTGGCAACCACCTTGAAGCGCTTATCGGTCTGTCCGGCACGTAACGTATAGCCACCACCGCCACAGATACCAAAAGCAGCCATGCGACTGTAGTCCACACCTGGGAACAGAGACAGGGCATCCGCCATACCATGAATATCTTCGACACGATATGATGGCTTGTCAGTCATGCGGGGTTCCCCAGCACTCGCGCCTTGGAACGTTGCATCAGCAGCAATGGCAATGTAGCCATTTTCAGCTAGCTTCTGCGCAAACAATCCAGCAACTTGTTCCTTACAGCCACCATTTGGATGAGCAACCGTTAAAGCCGGGTAGGATTTTTGAGGATCATACCTGCTGGCGTATAAACGTTGGCAGCAATTTTGAGACCGTTAAGCATATAACTAATTGGGTGAATATTGACTTCACCCGGTTTGTTTTCCGTAATGGCATCTGCATAAACCAGTCCCCATTGGTTATCGTTTCCAGGTACCTTGGTGATTGTAGCAACATCGACATCGACTAATTCCATTTTTGACATTTGATTATCTCCTTTTTCGTTTAAAAAAATTGCTTTCATATCATTGAATAATTAGTACTATAATCCTTGGTCTGCACACCAAGGCAATACCTACTGTGAAGTTTTTTTATTTTTCTTATAAGCGATTACGATTATCACCACTAATGTGATACACAGATATGATCTTTGTTGCCACACTATAGCTACTAGTCGAATTGATTCGTTGAAAACTAATCGACACCGATAAAGTTAATCCGACCGATCCATCAATTTGGTGATTCAGTTCACGCCCCCTCGATGTTGTACCAGCAATTTCTGGTGTCGTGTTGGCAATTCCCGCAACGGTTAATGGACTGAGTATTAGTTCCTGCCCGATTCCTAAAAAGAAGCATTGGCATTCCGATAGACCGGACATGACCAGACTGAATTTCAATTATTATTGCCATAATTGGCCCAGTAGAGTCAATGTCGTACCGAAAATTAATAGAAAACTTCGTGGCGTTTAAATGTAAATCTTGTGCAATTTTAGCGGTCTCTGTGAAGATACTTGAATTATCCAGTACCGGCATAAAATAACTCATCAAAATAATTGGCAGCACAATTCCAAACTTTGATTTTTCGTTCATTGCCATTTTCCACTGTATGCCATGTTGCGTGATTATTTTTTTAACATTGCGTGTACGGACAAACTCGGTATTAAGAAGACCCCGGGGGCCAACTGCCACTTGATTTTGTGTCCAAATTCCAATTTCCTCCCAAAAAATAATAATAAGTACACTACTCGCTTCCAAAACCACTTGTTTCATATTCGATCCTCTAGAATTTAAAGTAACTTTCTCTAAGATCATAAATGTTTGTCTGAACTTCATAGCAAGTACTTTTTCATGTGAAACATAAGAAAAACGCCACCTCACCGCCAGAAAGTTTCTGACAATGAAGTGACGCTTTTACGTTGATACGCTTGCTGACCCCACCGGACTCGAACCGGGATCATCCGCTTAGGAGGCGGGTGCCCTATCCAGTTGTGCTATGGGGCCAATAACGGCCATCAACTATTTTCTCACGGTTTGGGTTTAAATTCAACACTGAAACAAAACCCAGCTCAACGGCTTAGCACAAACTTATTCTTCAGTTCGCTTATGCCGCATCCCCTTACGCTTAGAATGCTTGTTTTTCTTGTGCTTCTTCTTAGTTTCAACGGGTTGAATTCGGGGTTGCATCGGCGCAACTGACCGTGGTTGACCCTTTAATTCAGGTTCGCCTTCCGGAACAGCTTGGCCACGTTGAACGAGTCGTGGTGCAGCTGTTGAACTTGCCCGATTAGACGGATTTTCTTTGAACTGTGTCACCAGCTTATGATCTTGATAGTAAACTGGCACCAAGTCGTAATCCGTTTCGCGTAATAACCGCTTCAAATCACGTAAGTCATGTTCATTCCCGAAGTTCACAACTTGACCTGGTTCACCCATCCGGCCGGTTCGACCAACTCGGTGGGTGTACGTAATTTCACTAGCTGGCAGGTTATAGTTCACCACCGCTGGTAACTTGGCGATATCTAACCCCCGCGCAGCAACGTCAGTCGACAACAGGTATTTAACCCGCCCTAACCGGAAATCAGTTAAGGCTTTTTGCCGTTCAGTTTGACGCTGGTTGGCCGTTAAAGCGGCTGCTGGGACGTGGTTGTGCATTAACCAACTCTTGGTTTGTTGAAGGTCACCAATGTGGTTAAAGAATACGAGCGCCTTAAACTGCTTAACGGTCGCTAATTTACCAAGCATGGCTACCTTCTTCAAATTAGACACTTCCAGCGCACCGTGACGAACTTCACCCTGCGTATCGTCAATGTCTCGAACATCGACTCGAGTGACCGGTTGACTAAACCACTTTTCTAATTCGGATAAAATGGCGGTTTCAGTGGCTGAGAAGAACCCGAGTTGCACATCAGCAGGCGCTTCTTGCAAAATCGACCGAACGGCATCAAAGGTTTCACCAGCAAGCAAGTCATCCGCTTCATCAATGATCACAGTCTTTAACTGATGACCCTTTAACTTACGATCTTCCAATAGATTTAAAATCCGACCTGGGGTGCCGATCACAACATCTGGATGTTTTTTCAGTTGTTCAAGTTGGCGCTTCACGTTGGCACCGCCAGTGATCGAGGTGACTTTCAGGCCCGCCAAAGTCGCAAAACTCCGGGTCACGTTCGTTAATTGCATGGCCAGTTCTTGCGACGGCGCAATGATCATCGCTTGAATGCCAGCCCCTGGTGTCAATCGTTCCAGCACTGGAATCACAAAGCCAAGGGTTTTACCCGAGCCAGTTGGTGCCAGTCCTAAAACACTTTCGCCAGCCTTCAATGGTTCGTAGACCGCTGCTTGAATCGGTGACAGTTGGTCAAAACCTAACTTTTTAAAACGGGTTTCAAATTGTGGTAGCATTTGCTCACACTCATTTCTTCATTAGTTGTCGCGTTCATCATAAAATACAATTTTACCAGATTGACGTAGATTAAACAGAACTTTATTCACTTGAACGCTTAAATTAAACCAACGTTGGTAATCTTCTTGATTAGCCGGGGCATCGGTTGGTTGATCACCCGGGCAAAATCACGGGCTTCTGGCAACATCTGGTTTTGGGTCACAGGTTGACTGATCGTCTCACGATCACCCTTGGCGTCAATGTAGCTAACATCCGTAATCTCGCCAGCATCATCGATGACAATGGTGTCTTTTAAGCCGTAAATTTCTGATGGCATCACCGAATTACTGGTCTTACCGAAGTTTAACGTGACGTTATATTCGGGGTACTGTAAAACCGCAACCCCTTTGCCGTCAACGCCCGTTTGAATCAATGATGGAAAGTAGTTCACTTGGTTCGGCATCCCAAACAGTGCAATGGCCACGTATACGGGATAAACGCCGAGGTCTTGCAAGGCGCCACCACCAAAGTTCAATGAGAACACGTTCGGTTCCTCACCAGCAAGCACGTTGTCATAGCGTGATGAGTATTTCATATAAGTTAAGTTTGCACCTTGAATAACGGGTAACTTTGTAACTTGGGCTTGAATCGCAGCAAAGTTAGGTGTATGAATATTTCTAGCGGCTTCAAAATACAAAACGCCAGGGTGTTGCTCTAGTAATTCCTCGATTTTTGCCATTTCACCCAAATTTTCGAAAGCGGGTTTCTCCACAATAATGTGCTTCCCCGCTTTGATCGCCATTTTGGCTTGTTCAAAATGCAGGCTGTTTGGTGAGGCAATGTAGACCGTGGAGAACTGACCCTGTTCGAAAAATGCAGTCAGATCATCAAACGTTTCCGTTGCCCCATTCTTTTGGGCAAATTCTTTTGCGGTATCAAGATGCCGAGAATACACACTACTTAATTGATATAGTCCCGATTCATGAGCTGCGTCCACAAATTGTTGCGTAATCCAATTGGTCCCAATAATGCCAAAGTTAATCATCTTACTAGTTCCCCCTTGAGGCTTTTCTTTCATGATAGCAGTTTCACCGGCAGATGATAAACAACTTCTGCTTTTTATTTTAAAAATAAGTTAAACCCAGTGTTATCATTTCACAAACATGTTAATATTATTTTAAACTGGTTGAACTACCACACACTAAAGTAGGTGGATTCTGGGAACACTGCAAACTTGCCAGTTAAGCTCTTCACTTCATCGGTAGCGGTCACAGTTATTTACCAAGGTGCGTTCCACACCCGTTTAGTTTCAATTTAGCGTTTAATCAACTAACGCTAGACCACGTTGCTTAATATTCAGTGCCGCATTAATGTCGCGGTCTAGCGTGGTTTGACAATTTGGACATTGCCAGTCACGCACAGCTAGCCACTCATGAGTTGATAAGCCATCAAAGTCCGTATTTTTCTGTTGGCACACATGACAGATACGACTGGTACTCTTAGGATTAACGACAATCAGCTGCTTTCCGGCCCATTCAAATTTATAGGTCAGTAAGCGGACTAATGTCCCCCAAGCGGCATTGGCGATAGAACGCGCTAATCGATGGTTTTTCATTAGATTCTTGACGGATAGTTTTTCAACTACGAGCACATCATATTCCCGTACCAGTTGCGTGGTCAGTTTCTGCAAGTTATCCAGTCGACGTGCGGCAATCTGTCGCTTGATCTTCGCGACAGTTTTACGCGCCTGCTGATACCGTGGAAACTGCCAGAGTTCGGTTCGCGGATTAAGGACTTTCTTGTGACGATCTTCAGCCATTGCCTGCTTCGCATTTCGTAGTCGACGGGCTAGTTTTCGTTCCCAGCGTCGTAGTCGGCGAGCCAATTTACGATCATATCGCGTCAACGGAACACTGACGCCATTGGATAAGGTAATCAATTGCTTCAAACCTAAATCTAGACCGACTTTTTGATGCGTGAGTGGTAACGGGATTGGATCATCGCATTCTAGCAGAATGGTTGCTGAATACTGACCTTGTGGATTAATGCTAACCGTCACAGTATGAATCTTACCGTTTAGAATACGGCCCGCTCGAAAGTAGACTTTCCCTAACTTTGGCAGTTTCAGATGATGCTGATCGAGCACTTCAATGTTCTTTCCGACCAGTTTACTAGTATAGCTTCTATGATTATTGCGCTTGCTTTTAAACCGCGGGAACCGGTTGGACAGCGTTTTATCAAAGAACCGCTTATACGCATCGGTTAAATCTCGATTCACCCGTTGCAGAGCGGTTGAATCAACTAATTTGAGCCACGGATATTCTCGTTTCAATGCCGGTAATAATGCATCACGATCGTAAGTCGATAAAAACCCGCACTTGGGATTATTGCGATAGCGTTCAATCAACATGTTAAGCATTTGGTTCCAAACAAATCGGGTGCTACCAAAGGTCATGTGGATCAATTGTTTTTGCGTGGCATTCGGGTAGAGTCGCACTTGAAAGGCTTGCAGTACCATGATGTCACCTCCGCATTGGTATACTCGTATCATACCATGTGATAAAGCAGAATCATAAGGATTTAACCCGCTAATTATTTTATATCAGAGGTGATATACATGAGAAAGAAACAACGCATTCCTGGTGCGATTTACACCCAATCGTACGTCTATAATTTTCACTTTCATTTGATTTGGACCACTAAGTATCGGCGAGAACTATTTACAACGCCAGAATTAGTTGACGAAATGAAAACCCTTCTCAACCGAATTGCAGAATTGAATGAAATCACCATCGAAGCCATGGAAGTGATGCCGGATCATATCCACCTGCTGATCAGCTTCAAACCAAAATTAGCTCCAACCACAGTGGTGAAAGCCTTTAAAGGGGCTTCAGCGCGACTTTTCTTTAAAAATCATCCTGATATTAAAGCAAGTGCGTTTTGGGGTGGCCATTTATGGACGCGAAGCTACTACATGAGCACCTTAGGCAATATGAGCCATGAAGTCGTCGAAACTTATATTGAAGGCCAGCGGTTAAAAGGATAAGTCAAATTCGAGTTGTTTACATCCCCAGTTTAAAAACCGGGGCATTATGCTCTATTTCAGTAAATAGGAGGTCGGTAGTGTGAGTGCAAAACATATGTTCAAATTTAGCCCATCATTTCTCCGCGACCTCGTGCACAAACCCGCAGCTGATCGTCATCGACGTAACCGTGAAAAACACACCGTTTCACCGATGATTTTTATCGGTTCGTGGCAGCTTCAACATTCTGAAACCTCCCGAACGCATTCGTTAGTGATTGGTCCTGACTTAACGGTCAACATCGATCACCATACCATTCCGGCTCAAGTGGAGTCACTCACCGATAATTCGTTGGTATTGCTCGACCACTATGGTTATCACATCACGATCACCGCGGACCACGACGTCCCCGTGCAATTATTCGACGAAGCAGACGATGTTGCCTACTTCGTTCTTCCTAATCCGACTTAAAAATCGCTGAATTGTTAACGCCCCTATTAAGGTGCTTTAATAACAATAGCGCTGTAGATTTCCGTTTGGAGATCTACAGCGCTATTTTGTTTGAGATGACGTTATTCAACCAATCATCAGTCGATCGTACAGCCTTATTTCAAGATTCTAAAAACGGTCAATCAGTGACTAACGTACATAACGTTGGTTCCATTCATGACGGCTACCATTAAAGTAAATTGCCGGTACCGTCTGCTTTTGTTGACCAAGTTTTAACGACCAATCACTATCGAATTCATTGAAAAGAACCTGCTGACTTAATTTCCGCGCCCCGTTTGAAACCGCCCATCGTGGTTGCTTCGCAATGGTAGCTGATTTAAGGGTCTGCCAAACCTGGTCCGGACTCCAAACAATCACCCGCCGATGATACCGTTGTTGAACTAAGTGCACAAACTCACTTAAGCGGTGCCGTGATTTGGGCGTCGCCAACCGGTGGGCATTGTACTGATCGTAAAAATCAACTTGCACCGCAATCGGCAAGTTACCAATTTTGTGTCCAACCTCCTGTGAGAAGTTCGCCAATTGGGCTTTCGGTGACGTTGAAAAACTGTAAACGTGGTAAACCCCAATTGATAACGAGGACCCTAATGCCCGGTTATAACTATTCTTGAACTGATCATCGGTATAGGTGGCGCCAGAACTTGTGTGTAGGTAAACAAATTGTTGGTGAGCTTGTTCGACTAATTGAAAATCCACGAACCCGTTTTCTTGATCAATTGCCACTCCCCGAATTGGATACCGATCCAATTGCGCTTGTCGGTAATGCCGCCACGTCAGCCACCCACCAATCAACACCAGCAAAACGAGCACGATCAGCCATGCCCGCCGTCGGTGATATTGATGGCGTAACTGCTGGTAGGTGTTTGCATAGATTGGTTTAATTTGTCGTTGCTTCATGCTCAGCACCTCACCCAAAGTTTTAAAACCTTCATTATAGGTTTTATTCTACCATGACAACCAATCAACGCTCAAATTAGGATCAATTCTTATCAATCTTTTTGAATCGGTTTCGCCACCTTTTCAGCAAACTAAAAAACCAGCCAACGTCAATAAGCCGTTACCTGATTTCTGACTATCTATACCATTAGCAATTATTACCTCAAGTTCGTGTTCGGTTAATGGCTTCCCGAACCCGATCCATAACAGCTTCAGTTTTATTACTCAACTTAACCGCAACGATCGTAAACAAACTATCAATTAACGCCATCTGGGCAATCAGGGTATACATCCCATCGGAACTCTTATTCACCTGATCAGCTAACGAAAGCAACACAATGTCCGCCCGTTGTGCCAGTGACGAGCGCCCATAACTGGTGATGGCGATGACTGGTACTTTGTTATTCTGGAGTTGTTTCAACACGGTTAACGCCTGCTGGTTTTCACCCGAATGTGAAATCATAATCGCACAGTCATGACTCGTCATCTTAGCCGCTTGCATTAACTGAACGTCAAAGTCCGGATAATACTCACTATTGATCGAAGTCCGCAAAAACTTATGGTAACCGTCTAACGCAGCCACCGACGAGCCCCCTAACCCAAAGAAGGCCAGTTGGTTGGCATGTAAAATGGTGTTCACGGCTTCTTCAAGCTTATCTTCGTGCAAAATCGACTGCGTGGAGATCAAGGCATCGATCATTGCTTGGAAGGTTTTTTCCGCCATCACACTCGGGGTATCATCAGGATGGATCTTCTTGAACATGGTCGTCCGGTTGATATCCGCCCGAACATTGGCCAGATCCATACTGAATTCTCGATAATTGTTGTAACCGACGGCCTTCGCAAAGCGCGAAATCGAAGCCGTTGAAACGCCCACTTTGTCGGCAAGTTCACTGATCGTCAGTTCACTTACCATTTGCGGTTGTGCAAATATAAAGTCGGCAATTTTTTGGTGTAGTCGGCTGAGGTTTGGATAGTACGACCGAATACTACTAATTGCTGAACGTGCCAAATAGGTGTTCCCCCTTTATTTAATTCTCTCCCATATCTTTTGTAAACATTTTACAACAAAACCCTTGAATTGTGAAAATTTTTTTCATATAATAAACACAGCTCAAAAAGTCAGTTAGCGATTTTTTACTCAGTTAACACTTTGTACGATGTATATATTTGAAAACGGTTTAAATTTCATGTACAATGCACATGCCTTTATTGTAGCTTTTGTCAGAAAGGAAGTCATCGAAAAAATGGATTATATGATTGGTGTTGACATGGGTACCACCAGTGTTAAAACCGTATTGTTTGATAACACTGGAAAAGTTCAGGGTTATTCCAACAATTTGTACCCGCTCTATCAAGATATTCCTGATATGGCTGAAGAAGATCCAGAAGAAATCTTCTCCGCTATCGTGGACGGTTTAACCACGGTATTACGTAAAGCCAACCTCAAACCTGGCGAACTGAAGGGCGTTTCCTTCTCCGCCGCAATGCACAGTTTGATTCTGTTAGATGAAAACCATAAGCCACTCACACGGGCGATCACTTGGGCCGATAACCGGGCCGTTAAGTACGCCGATGAATTACGTGAGAACGGTGTGGGCAAACAAATTTACGAGAAGACCGGGACGCCAATTCACCCAATGACGCCATTTACAAAGCTGATTTGGTTGCGTAACGAACAACCCGACTTGTTTAAGCAAGCGCGTTGGTTCGTCGGTATCAAAGAATACGTGATCTACAAACTGTTCGGTGTTTTGAAGGAAGACTACTCCATTGCCAACGCAACTGGGATGTTCAATATCTTCAACATGGACTGGGACGACCAAGCCCTTGAATTGGCTGGCATTACCCGCGACCAATTACCAGAATTAGTGGACACCACTGATCAACTTTCTGGCATGAACGAAGATTACGCACGGGTTATCGGTATCGATCCCGCTACCCCATTCGTCATGGGTGCCTCAGATGGCCCATTAGCGAACTTAGGGGTCAACGCCATTGAACCTGGTGTGACTGCTGTTACCATCGGGACTTCTGGTGCCGTTCGGGTTGTCACTGACAAGCCAAAGATCGATCCTAAGGGCCGGGTATTTTGTTACTACCTTGCACCTAACAAGTGGGTCGTTGGTGGACCAGTTAACAACGGTGGGATCGTCTTCCGTTGGGTCCGTGACCAACTGTTTGCCCCAGAAAAGATCACTGCGGAACAAATGAAGATCGACAGTTACGATTTGTTAACTGAAATCGCTTCTAAGATTCCTGCAGGTTCTGATGGCTTGATCTTCCACCCATTCTTAGGTGGCGAACGGGCCCCAATCTGGGACGCTAATGCGCGTGGTTCCTTCTTCGGGTTAACCCGGACGCATACTCGAGCTCACATGGTTCGGGCTGCGCTTGAAGGCATCGTCTACAACCTCTACACCGTCATGATTGCGCTGGAAGAAGTTGTTGGCAAGCCCGTTAGCATCCAAGCAACTGGTGGTTTCGCCCGCTCTGCGCTTTGGCGTCAGATGTTGGCTGATATCTTCGAACAAGATGTCACGATTCCTGAAACCGTTGAAGGGACTGCTTTAGGGGCCGCTGTTCTCGGTATGTACAGCTTAGGCTTGATCGATGATCTGAGTGAAGTGAAGAAGTTCGTTGGTGCTACCAACGTTCACCATCCAAACCCAGAAACCTTCGAAGCTTACCGGGCACTTGTCCCAATCTACATTCGTTTGAGTCGTCAGTTACAGACCGAATACAAGGCCATCGCTGACTTCCAACGTCACCAGGATGCTAAGAAAAAGGCATCAAACTAGTTTCACTTAATTATTGGTATTAATCTTAATACAAAAAAGGGTTTTCAGTTGTTGTTCCTTAGAAACGCTCGTCACGCCTATAGCACGGGCGTTTCTAATTGCCATTATATGAAAGGGTTTACAGATTATGGAAATACTTGCGCTCGTCATCGGGATTATCTTCCTGTTATTGATGATCATCAAATTCAAAATCAACACCTTTGTTTCGTTGGTCATGACTTCTGTTTTAACTGCGATTTTACTTGGGATGAACTTATCTAAGATCGCAACGAGTATCGAAACTGGGATTGGCGGTTCTTTAGGGGAACTGTCACTGGTCTTTGGTTTCGGTGCCATGCTCGGCCGGTTAGTTGCCGACGCCGGTGGTGCTCACCGGATCGCCACAACCTTGATCGACAAATTCGGTAAGAAACGCCTTCAATTAGCTATTATGTTAGCTTCATTTATCATTGGTTTGGCGTTGTTCTTCGAAGTCGGGATGGTTCTGTTGATCCCTATCGTCTTCGCCATTGCGCTTGAAGCCGATGTGCCAATCTTGTACCTTGGGATTTCAATGGCTGCCGCTTTATCAGTTACCCACGGGTTCTTACCACCTCACCCAGCACCAACTGCTATTGCGCAAGCCTTGGGCGCCAACGATGGTAAGGTTCTGCTCTTCGGGATCGTTGTTGCCATTCCTAGTGCCTACGTTGCTGGTCCATTATTCACTAAGTTAGCTCAAAAGTTTGCGCCTAGCGCCTTTGAACGTAAGGGTAACTTAAGCTCATTTGGTGATATGAAGGAAACTAACCCAGATGACGAACCAGGCTTTGGTTTGTCAGTGTTAACTTCCCTCTTCCCAGTTATCTTGATGGCCATCACGACCATCTACAAGATGACCGTTGGTACCGGGACGAAGACCCTGCTTGATCAAATCGTTAACTTAATTGGTGATCCTGCGATTGCCATGTTGATCTCACTCTTGTTCGCAATGTGGTCAATGGGCTGGGCCCGTGGCCGTGTCACTAAAGACATTATGGCAACTCTTGAAAGTGCCGTTAAGTCCATCGCAATGCTGCTGTTAGTTATTGGTGGTGGTGGCGGTTTCAAGCAAGTCTTGATCGACGGTGGTGTTGGTAACGAAGTCGCTAAGATGTTCGCTCACTCAAGCATCTCACCATTGATTCTTGGCTGGTTGATCACCGTTGTGCTCCGGGTTGCCCTTGGTTCTGCAACTGTCGCAGCCTTGACTTCTGCCGGGATCGTTGCCCCATTGATGGCAACTGCCGGTGTTGATCCTGCTTTGATGGTTCTTGCCATTGGTGCCGGTTCACTTGCCGCATCTCACGTTAACGATGCTGGTTTCTGGATGTTCCGTGAATACTTCGATTTGACGATCAAGCAAACGCTCTCGATTTGGACGGTGCTTGAAACGGTTATCTCGTTGTCGGGATTATCATTGTTATGTTACTGAACCTTGCATTCCACTAGAAATAACTTATTATAAATTTTAATTGATTTCTAACCCAAAACCCTTCCCCGGCACATGTTGCCGGGGTTTTTGTTTGTTATAATGAATGGCTATTGCATTTTGGAAGGAACGAAATCAAATGGAAGAATCACATTTAAAACGTGAAATCGGCCTCTTTACCGCCCTCTCGACGGTGATGGGGACCGTCATCGGTGGCGGCGTCTTCTTCAAAGTCGCCAGCGTTGTTGATTTAACCCGCTCAACCAGTATGACACTGGCTGCTTGGGTCCTTGGTGGTCTACTGACACTATGTGCTGGTTTATCAGCTGCGGAACTAGCGGCTGCTATCCCACGAACGGGTGGCGCCATCAAATACATCGAGTATACTTACGGCAAGCTCCCCGGCTTCTTAATGGGTTGGGCGTTGATGCTGGTCTACTATCCGGCTAACATTGCCGCACTCTCGATTATTTTTTCGACGCAATTTTTAAACTTATTTGCCCTCCAATGGCCTGGCACCTGCCCATTGCCATTCTTTGCGGTCTCAGCATCACTGGCATCAACTTCTTGGGTGCTAGAGTCGGTGGCCTGTTTCAGTCCGCTACGCTCATTTTTAAGCTAATTCCGATTGCCATTATCGTGATCTTTGGCTTAGCGGCGAAAAGCGAAGTCCCCGTCAGTCTGTTTCCAGTTGTTGCCGGCCAACACCTGAGTTTTGGGACGGCCTTTAGTGGTGGTTTACTGGCCACCATGTTCGCCTACGATGGCTGGATCAACATCGGGAACATTGCGGGGGAAATGAAGCACCCTGAAAAGGATCTACTCGCGCTATCGTGCTTGGGTTAGTGTTAATTACGGTGATTTACGCCGTAGTCAACTTTGTCTTCTTAAAGACGTTGCCAATCAGCGAAATTGCCGGTAATCAAACACCGCTTCCGAGGCAGCTCAAGTTATTTTTGGTCCAATGGGCGGTAAATTAGTAACCATTGGGATCTTGATTTCCGTTTACGGCGCCATCAACGGCTATACCTTAACCGGGATGCGAGTGCCATTCGCGATGGCGGAAGAAGATGCCCTGCCATTTAGTCAATATCTCCGCAAGCTATCTCGGAAAACTTACGTGCCCTACTTTGCGGGATTAGTTGAAATTGGCATTGCTTGATCATGATGTTCATGGGTTCTTTTGATACCCTGACTGATATGTTAGTCTTCGTCATGTGGATCTTTAACGTGATGCTGTTCGTCGCGCTATTCATTTTACGAGTGCGAGAACCCGACTTGAAACGGCCCTACAAGGTGCCAGGATACCCAGTTATCCCAATCATTGCTATTCTCGGCGGTTTGTTTATCCTGATTGCCACGATTTGGACGCAAACCTTACTTGCAATTACTGGTTTAGTGCTGACTGGGATTGGGATTCCCGTTTACTTGTACCATCAAAAGCACCAACAAGCTTAAACGAATTAAAAACGCAATCTTCGTGATGACCATCGTCATTTTGAAGATTGCGTTTATTTTTTGTGAAACTGTCTGAATCAGTTTAGTTCTCCGGTCAATGCCACTGACGTTCACCCAATTTCAATTACTCGTTTTTCCGTAACTTTTTAAGTTTATACCAAGTGGCAGTCGCCAAGCCAATGAGCCCTAACAACGCCGCCCACAGCAAGGCTTTTTCTGCCGTTTGCGGAAGGCGACCCTTTTCATCCGGTTTGGATGCGGTTGTGCCAGCCTGTACGCTATTTTGACCATTTGCTAGTTGACTATTCTGGGTCCGGCCATTAACCGTTGTAGCCGACATGCCACGGACTCCGGTACGGTTCGATGCCACACCGGCTGAATTATGACTTTCATTTGTCGTTGCCTCGTTGTCGGTTCGACCTTGAGAATTGGACGTTGATGATTTAGTACTGTCATCAGTGCCATCAGCAGTTGTTCTATCGGTAGCTTGCTGATTGTTCCCAGTCGTTGAACTATCAGCTGGTTCACCCGATTCAAGGACGGCTGTCCCGAATTGAACATCCGTTGAGGTGCTGATCGTTAACGGTTGAAGGTGTAACGGAATGCCCGTTAAGCTAATTTTTTTAGCAGGTTGTTGAAGCTTATCTAGTTGGGATTTCCCTTGAACCGGTGTTGTCGTTTGCGGTTCATCGGTTTCACCCGGTTGAGGGTTACTGTTATCCCCCGGATTAGTGGTCATTGTAGTGTCCGGCACCGTGTGGTCATAATATTGATCTGCCGTAACCGAAACCGCTGGTCCCACTGCTGTTTTGGTGATTGGGTGCGTATAATCATAGTAATCATCGGCAGTTACCGAAACTGCTGGTCCCACTGCCGTTTTAATCTGAGCAGGCGCTGTCACATCAATTACGGACTGAATCCCATCAACTGCTGGCAAATTATCTGCAGCAACGGTATACACTAGTCCCACCATCTGTCCTAAATTGGTTGTTTCAGCAAGCGTTACTGGTACCGCAATAGTTTGCGCACCACCCGCTAAGTAACTACCACTCTTTTGATAGCGGATTTTGAATCCAGTAACTTGACTGAAGTCGGTTACACTTTCGGCCGATTGCCAGTTAGTCGCTGTGGTTGGATCAGTTTCGGTCGTGTAAATAACCGTGGCTTGATTTTGCCAATTATCTGGCAACGTTACCGGTCCGTTAAGCGTCAGTCCCGTTCCAGATACCACTGAACCGGTGACGGTGAGTTGATTCAGCGCATCCGCCGTATCCTTGCTAAATTGCAGGTTCGCCGTCCCAGTTTGTCCGGCAGCGATTTGGCTAAGGGTCGTGCCAATCAGCCGAACTAACGTCGCATCCTGAGTTAACGTTGACCCATAGGTGATCATCCGCCCAAAGGCCAACCGATTGGCGTCCAAGAAATCATAGTTCCCGGCAACCACTGGCACTGTGGCATCCAATTGATCACTGTTGAGTGCCGTAGCCGTATCGCCATCAACTTTGCTGTAGACGCCAATGCTGAGTTGGTTCAAGCCGCTGACTGCGGCAACGGTTACTGGTAGACTGACCGTATTTGCGCGACCTGGTGTGATGGCGTCATTGGCAAGTAATGCCCAGCAGCGTTTGACCAGTCCCTTGATAGTCGGAATCCAGCACTTGAACACCGGCAACGTTACCGTTATAGCTGACCCCTTTTGGTAAGACAACTGACGTGGTGACACCAGTGAGGTAGTCGGTGGCAACTTCGTCATTACTAATACGAATTTGAAGTTGGTTGTCGCCTTCGTTCACAACACCGTTATCGGCCTTCGCAAAGGTCGCATTTTCGTTGATGATGGCAGCAGATTCGGCGGGTTTAACAATTTCGGCACTTTGGGACGCCATGATCGACTTTCTGGTTGCAACCTCGTCTACTAGTTCTTCACCAGACCAACCACTTTCTGCTAAATGAATTTCGTTATAGTCTTTCCCAACATCTTTCTCCGTGTCGCCAGTGTCATAGCTTCCCGGTAAAACCGTTGCGCCGTCCTTACTGTAAAGAATATCGTAATAGCCACCGTAAACCATCCCGCCAACTTCGACTGTCCAATCACTCGTTACGGTACCATAGTATCCCGATTTAGGTGACAGTTGAAAACCAACACCATTGTAGTATGACATACCATTCGGAATTGTTGTAAAGACCAATTGCAGTTGTTCAACGCCACGATTATTATCCACATACTGGTTCAAATCAACCGCCCCAGCAGTATAGCCTTTCAAACTAGTTGCTTCAAATTGATCGTCATCTTGATACTTAACGTATAAATCGAACTTCGGTAAGGTCTGTAGCGTGCTAAAGCCATTCCCATGATCCTCGACCGGATCACTGAGAAACATCAGGTCAGCATTTAAATGCGGATCTACCATATAATTGATGATAAATTTGCTGATTGCAGCATCACTGGCATCATGTCCTGTAAACGCTGAATACCTACTATCATTAAAATAGAGGGCATAACCCGCACTGATTCTCGCGGTAAATTGAAGCGTCCCATCCGGTGTAATCTGTTTCGTGGGCGAGGCATAGGTTTGAGTATAGTGAAATTCACCTTCGCGTTCTGTGATTGTCTGATCCGCTAACTTTTCCGCCACCGTCATCTGGGTTCCAATTTGTTGAGAGGCAACGGTATCCCCATCCATCATCGTCGCACCAGCTTGAGTGACGACAGTTAATTGCGTCCCCGGTTCAACATTCTGGGATAACTGAGTAATATACATATAGTCGATTGAGAACAAACTACCATTTTTAGTTACATTAGCTTCCTGCTCTTCATAACTTGGTGCGGTAAACCGAAATTGCAACGCACTAGAAATAATCTGGTTATCGTCATCCACGAGATGCGCAACTGTCGGCCCATTTTGCCAAGTTGTCCACATCATCTCACTTGGTAGATAGACGTTGAGTGCAATGACTGAACCAGGCGCCAAATAAGCCTGTCCCAGTACTTTAGGAACCGTTATAGTGGCTTGATAAACAGCATAGTCACCTGGAGTTCCCGTGATAAGATCAGGCCTTATCAGTTTATTACCATCACTATCAATCTCGGGATTGCCATCCGCATCGGACTGAATAATACCGACTAGGGTATTACTAACATCCAACTCCGCCTTCGTCACCACCACCACACTCTGAGTCGCTTCGGCCACAACCTGCTTGTCAAACAGCAATTGTGTTCCCAGCGTCAATTCAGTGTTGTTGGCCAACGGTTGACCGGCAGTCGTCAATGAAAACTGTTTGGACAAACTAGTACCCGGTAATGTATTGCCAAAATCATAGGTCACGGTCCGGTTAACATCATCGGTAGTTGGCGTCACATCGGCAATTGCTAAATCGGTATCGGGATCCAAATCAAAGTTAGTTGGTAATTGCACCACCAACTGTTGATCCTTGGCTGGTGTGATGTCACCCGGCACACTGACCGTTAACGTAAAACTCGCGTCAGCACCTGCCTGCACGCTATTGTTGACTGCAGTTAGCGCAACGATTGGTTGGATTGCCTTTTGGGCGTCCGCGTTCAGTTGCGGCTTCTGTTTGTCGTTTTGTTCGTCTGCGGACTTGACCGGATTAGCATCACTTTCGGCATTTTGCTGATTTTCAGATTGATCCTCGTTGTCTTGCATATCAGTGACTGTTTTATCCGTATCACTGGCGCCAGATTCACTACCAGTTGCTGTCTTAGCTGAGGTGGTTGGTTGCTCTTTACCCACCTTTTCCACACTTGTATCAGTTTGATTAGCGTTTTCCTTGGGTGTCAACGACGAATCCCCACTCGCTGTCAACGTTGTTTCTGATGTGTCCTGATTGGCCACGGTCGATTCCTGCGAAACACTATCGGTCGCGGTTGCTGCTTTGGCTTGATTTGGTTCCAACATCGTCCTAATAGCACTGCATCGCATACTAGGATGGTGGTCATCAGCCGTTTCGTAATCTGCATTCTGAATGCCTCCGCTCAAAATTCCCCTAAAAAACGCAAAACGACCCCAACAGGTCTCTCTCCTGTCCGGGTCGTGTCACCAACTCACCTGCTCAAAGTGGGTTGGGCTGAGCAATTTATATTCTAATTATAATTAAATCATATTCATTTTATAATGGTCGACCACCATCGTCAATCACTATTTGATGTATAACCCCGCTTTTATCTATATAGTTAATGATATTACTTTTGTTAAAAAAGTAACATAAATCAAATAACGTCTTTATATTTCAACAACCTTATTTTTCATTCAACCAATCTAACACAGACCGCTGCATCGGCAACTAAAATAACCGCAGACTTCTAAGATTGAAATCTACGGTTATTAATGTCCCTAAACCTATTTTCTCTCGCTAGTGTTTCTCAATCTCCAACTCCGGGAACAAGCGCTTCAAATAATCCGTCGCCGGTTCATCTGGAATATGATCCGTCGATACGACCTGAGTCAACTCATCAAACGTCAGCATCAGCATAATTTCACCATGTTCGTCTCGGACCGCATAGTAACGAATCCCCAGCTGAATTGCCCGAAAGACCAATTCCTGCGCGCGAACCGGCATCCGTGATAATCTTGGCAACAGGTCATCCGCACCAACTCGGGCCGCCTTCCACTCTGCCGCACGCTTAATAGCAAACGGCATTAAACTGCCATTCTCTAAGTAGCCGACCAATTTAGCCGCCGGCGTCAATTCTGGGTGACTCATCACTTCTGAAAAGTCATCAATGGCCGCTAACTGCTCGCTATGCGCATTGAGTTCAACCGCCAAGTCATGAAGATTAATGAACAGTTGATGGCCATCATCGGCTTTAAACGTTGGTTTCAGTGGATCTTCCAGTGCAACGCGTTCATTGTCTAACTCGGCTTGCCGTAACTGTGCCACGATTTGGTCATCGTCAACCGGGGTCACCAGCGCATACAACGCCAATAGTTTCATGAAATACAGCGCGTGCCGACTGATGCCATTTGATTGAAACGGCGTCGTATCGATTGATCGATACTCGAGATAGCGAATCCCCTTCGTTAAATGATCCTTTAACGTCTCATTGCCACGTAACCGAACTGGTCCGTAAAATTCAGCCGGGTCATACAGTGTTCCCTGATCAATCAACTTGTCTAGCGCTTCAACAAAATGTGGCAGCGATTGATAAACGGTCATGTCAACGCCATCCGATTCTTTGTTGGCATACCCATAATGACTATTACGAATACTCCGGACCGGTTGCGCCAGTTCTGCTGGCATCTGATCAAAGAAGCCCTTTTCAGCAACTGGTGAGGCGCCAAATAAGTACGTCGTTAACCACCGATTTAGCACAAAGTTCTGCGCCATTCGGAAGTAAAGCGCGTTTCGAAAATCAACGACTCGTTCAAACTGGTCTTGATAGTGGGTGTACAACCGGTTGATCACCGGGTCTGGAATGCTGTAATTTAGATGCACCCCAGTGATGATTTTGGGTTGCACGCCGTATTTGACCGTCAAATAGTCCCGGTACTTTTGGTACTTTGGACGCTCAAAGTGCGCCTTAATAAAGTCGATGTCTTCCGTTGACACAACTGGTGGCATACTTAACGGCCAGATGCGGTCATCACCCTGCAGTGACCGGTAAACGACCGTCTGTAGTGTATCGAGTTGATCAAGGACCCCGCCAATGGTTGGATTAGGATCCGTGATAATCTCAGTTTGGGCCTCGGCAAAATCCGATTGTAAGTACGGGTGATAGACCCGCGAACCAAACTCCTCTGGATGTGGCCGACGACTTAATCGACCCAGCTTATCAATTCGATTTTCTTCGATCTCGACGCCCACCAACCCGTGGTACAGTTGCTCGGTGACGCCCTCTTCTTTAATGACAGCCAATAGATTCTCTAACATCCGTGCTCCCCCAATGTGGTTTTAATTAGTTCTCATTATAGCCATATTAGCATTCTAATGATACCCCAAGACTCCCCAATTTTAGGAATTATTTGCTTTCTGTTTGACCGTCGTCCCAACTCACAACTAACTTACCCGTAACTTGATGATCCTTCAGCATCTGTAACCCTTCTGGAACGGCCGATACCGGCAAAATTCGTTCGATCATCGGGTCCAATTGCCCCGCCGCAGTGAGTTGCCCCAAAGCTTCGGCCATGACAGCTAAATCGTGTCGCTGGACCGGATTACCACTGCGATGCGCGCCACCAAGATTAAGGCTATAAATGCCAACTCCGCGGTCTAACGCATCATTCTGACTGATATCCGGTTGACCATCGATCGTGACCACACAGCCGTTATAGGCCACTCGATCCAAATCCTTGGTTGCCTCAGCCGAACCAATCGAGTTAATAATTAAATCGACGCCCAACCCGTCAGTGAGTTGCTTAATGGCCTCAGTCACATCAGTGGCATGGTAATCGATCATTTCATCTGGCCCAAACTGTTTAACGAACGCCTGCTTGCCCTTAGAAACCGTCGTGTAGACTGTCTTACCGGCCGCCTTGGCGAGTTGAATAACGATGCCACCGACACCACCAGCACCAGCGTGAACCAAAATGGTATGAACGTTGGTTAAATTAGCCTTGCGATAAAATGCTTGATATCCGGTCATCGCACCACAAAGCAATGCGGCACCTTGTGCATATGACAATTTTTCCGGCAACTGTGCAACCACATCAGCCTTAGTCGTCACGTATTCTGCAAAACCGCCCTGCCGCGCCAAATCGCCGTGGTAAAATACCCGATCACCAATCTGAAAATCAGTCACTTTCGAGCCAACTGCTGCAATCTCACCAGCAACATCTAACCCAATCACGTGTGGATACGTCCAACTGGCAACCCCACCCTCAACGAGTTTATAATCCACTGGATTTAACCCGTTCGCGTGAACCTTCACCAACACCTCATCATCTGCTGGCACCGGCTGTGGGACAGCCTGCCACGTTAACGCACTTAACTGCTTATCTGCTTGATCCTGTAATACCCATGCTTGCATGTCGAATGACCGCCTTTCTTGACTTAACGTTTACTAGTTTTAGTATACCGCATTGCGATACAGAACTGTTCTATTGGAGTATAAGGTTAC
>NZ_BBAD01000058.1 GCF_001311075.1 Secundilactobacillus similis DSM 23365 = JCM 2765 | reverse complement strand
AAGAGTGTCAATATTACACTCGAAAACCGAATTCTGTACTCGGCGGCCATACCGTGAACAAATCTTCGCAACTCTACTTAGACGTTTTTGGCCTCCATCAGAAGTAATTGCAATATCATAAGCCGCAACAATCAACATACATAACCAACCTCACTTCCACAAAAATGGTGGATATTCATCTAAGTCACCGCGTAGATAACGCGCCAATAACATCGCCTGACAAAATGGCACAAGTCCCCACATAATTTTTTCACCGAGATAGGGGTGAACAATTTGCTCTTGTTTCCGTTTTTGCCATTCGCTTAAAAATAGTTTTCTAGCATCATCTTTCAAGGTAACCGCACCGCTCTCTGCCATCACAAATTGATCTGCTTTAATGACCTGACGATTAATTAGCCGCAAGACAAAACGGTCTGCAAAAACACCTCTCAATTCTTCCATAACATCTAACGCCAGAGACATTCGCCCTGGTCGATCCTGATGCATAAAGCCAACGTAGGCATCAAGCCAACTGTCTCAAGCGCTGATGCAACATCATGAGCTAGTAGCGTATATGCAAATGACAAGAGTGCGTTCACTCTATCTTTCGGAGGTCGGCGATTACGTCCATTGAACTTAAAATCATCTCGTTGCTGTAAGACCATCTGTGGAAACAATGCAAAATACTGTGTCGCAGCGTTACCTTCAATTCCTCGTAGTGTTTCTAAGTCGTTAACCTCAGATAACATTTGAAGTGTTTCATTTAATTTTTTAGAAACTGCTTTGAACTCGTCTACATCAACTACTAATCCGTGATCTCTGGTCATTCGTTCCAGTTGCCAGCGTTGGTTATAGAGTTTACCGATAATAAAGTTTCGAGCAATTTCACAACTCTGCTCTTTATCAAACGACCGCGCATACTGTGTCTTTCTCAAAACAACGTTGCCATAACTTGGTCCAACAACCCGACCAATAAATTTTCCGTGAGGAGATAAAAACGAAAGCGCAATGTGCTGCGATAGACATTCCTGCATCAACGCTGGACTCGCACCTGCTCGACCAAACGTCACGATACCTTCCAAATTGATCAACGGAATTTTACCGATTAATTGATGATCTACACTGACAGATACATTGCCACCATCCAGCATCAAATATGACTCCGGTTGTGTAATATATAGTGTATTCAACAAACGCCTCATTCACTCAGCTTCTTTCTCAGGTAACTTGAAACGGATTGTTTTTTCATCATTTCAGGTAAACAAATTTCTTTTAGTGAACAATTACGACACCAAGCGCCCGTTTTTACCTTGGGCGTGTACCGCCGTTGCCAATATTGATGCATTTCCGCAACGACTTGCTTAAACTGTGTTCGCAACTCTGGTGTAAACGGAATCGTTTCTCGTCGTCGGGTTTCTTGATAAAAAACATCACCACTATCAATGGCGCACCCTAACATCTCTTCTAAACAAATCGCTTCGCCAAGTAACTGTAACGCATCTGATGAATCATATTTTTTATGACCATGCTTATACTCAACCGGAATCGGCTGATAAGTTCCGGTTGCTTGTTGAATTTGAATTCCTTCTGCTTGACGTTTAAACTCAACGACATCACAAATACCCGTTAATCCATATTCAACTGAATGAACAGGTAGTGCTCGAATAACAACCGTATCGCCACGATGTTCCCGAATCTCTGGTTGATCCGCTTTATGATGCAGCTGCTGTCCCTCGAAGGTCAATACGTTGTCCTGCCACGCTTGCTCTACGTGAATTAGTGCCCATTGTCGTCGGCAAAACATAAAGTGTTGTAATCCCGAAATCATTAAATAATCTGATTCGTCATATACCATCTTATTCACTCTCACTATCATTGATTGCGTAAAAGATTCAGTATTATCTTACTGTTCGATAAATTCAATATAAGCCCGAATATAGTTAGTTGCAAGCGCTTTCTTTTTTTGCTTAAATATTTTCGCATTTAATATTTCAATCAATAGTAAAAATAATTATTTGGCATACCTAAAAATCACTTGAATCTAATCTCATCCATGATATGATTAACACATAGAGAAACAAAACAACTATTTTGGAGGAACCCAATGCTTACCGAAAACGACTTTAAAGTCACTTCAATGTATCCACATCGTGTACTATTGGCTGTCGATGATGACGACGACATCTCATCACAAAAGGCATTCAACTACGCCTGCACGATTGCAAAAATGGCCAACCTGCCACTCGCCATCGTTTCCGTTCTAGAAACTGGTGACATGAACATTTTTCAATCACTATCACCCGATGTGCTTGATCAACGCCGAGCTGAAATTTCAGCCCATCTTGATACGTATTTGGCGAAGGCCAAAGAATTTGGTGTTGAAAATGCTGAAAAACGGCTTGGTGAAGGTCGGCCAGAACACGTCTTACTCGATACTTTGATTCCTGATTTTGAACCAGACCTCATCGTACTTGGCTCACATCACCATCGTGTCGGCCACGTTGCGGCAGCGGTTGTCCGCGAATCTACCGCATCCGTCATCGTCGTCCGCTAAACCAAAACCCAACTCAAAAATCCGCTCAAAGCCAATCACTGACTTCGAACGGATTTTTTCATATTGTCTAAATGCCAAACGCCGGATCATACCTCAACTCCCCAGCAACCCCATTCAGTCGCCCATCACCCAACGCCTTCAGCATAAAATACTTCGACTCAACAGCCATCGGCGCCGTCACCCCAAACTCATCAGCAGGCCGATACCCAAACCGCCCATAATAGTCCGGATCCCCCAAAATCGAAATCGCCAAAAACTGCGAATCGGCCGCCCGCAATTCCAACTCTCGAATTAACGCACCACCAATTCCTCGACTCTGATACGCCGGCAAAACCGCCAGCGGCGCTAATACCAACACGAGCGCCCCATCGTCACCAACCCGCGCTTCACTCAGCAACGCATGACCAACAGCCTGTCCATCAACAACCGCCACCACGTCGAACTCTTGATGATAGTGCTCGCTTTGTCGCAACGCTGCAACCAACTCTGCTTCATGACCGTCCGAATGTTCTGCTGTGGCGAATGCCGTAGTGATTAATGCTAAACTTGGCGCTAAAGTTGCTTTACTCACAGTTTCAATTTTCATTTCGCTCACTCCTCTTGCTTTCTCTCAAATTTAAGTTAGCATTTTTCAAACACATCGGTCAATCAATTCTTCATCGCATTCAAATTATAAGTCCACTTCAATCACGATCAAACACAAAAAGCTATCACAGTACCTCAACCGGCACCATGATAGCCTTTTCAATTCATCTTCAAATAAACAAACTCACCAACGTCACCAAACCCGGCAACGCCTGAATCAAAAAGATCTTCTTCGTAGCAGTAAACCCACCATACAAGCCAACCACCAGCACAAATGCACTCAGCAACCGGAACACCATCACTTGCGCACTACCGCTGAACAACACTAAACTCAGCAGAAACAGTACCCCAAGCATCCCGTTATAGATGCCTTGATTCTTCAGCGCCGTTTGCGCCTCCGGTTGGTGGACGAACCGTTCTGGCATCCCAAAGCTCTTGGCTTGAGTGGCCGGTGACGCAAACATTTCCAACCCCATGATGCCGATGTGCAGAATGCCTAAAATAACGACTAAAATTAAACTAACGCTATTCACTTTCCCCTACCCCTTTTGAACCGAATTTTACCAAATAATACCACGTCTAGTATAGGCGTCACGGTACGCCGTTGCAATTCCAACGGTCCAACTAAAAAAGCTACCGTAAGCACCTATCACTAAGTACTCACAGTAGCTTTCAAATTTCATCTTAATCGTTTACCGAGTAAGAACTCAGCCTACTAACTGCTAGGCGTTTATTCCCACTCAATAGTCGAAGGTGGCTTACTCGTAACGTCATACACAATTCGGTTAACGTGCTTCACTTCGTTAACGATTCGCGTACTGATTTGAGCTAAGACTTCGTATGGAATGTGCGCGAAGTCGGCAGTCATCCCATCGATAGAAGTTACGGCCCGAATACCAACGGTGTAATCGTAGGTCCGGCCGTCACCCATGACACCGACTGAACGGATACCTGGTAAGACGGTGAAGTATTGCCAGATGTCGCGGTCTAAGCCGGCTTTTTTGATTTCTTCTCGGAGGATCAGGTCACTATCACGGACGATTTCGAGTTTTTCTTCGGTGATTTCACCGATAACTCGAATACCCAGACCAGGACCAGGGAATGGTTGGCGCCAGACTAAGTCAGATGGCATGCCCAACTTTTCACCTAATTCACGGGCTCATCCTTGAAGAGTGAACGCAGTGGTTCGATCAATTGGAAGTGCATGTCTTCTGGCAAACCGCCCACGTTATGGTGAGACTTGATGGTTTGCGCCGTGTCAGTCCCGCTTTCGATCACGTCGGTGTACAACGTGCCTTGGGCCAAGAAGTCGATGCCGTCCAGCTTTTGGGCTTCATCATTGAAGACTTGGATAAACTCGTTCCCAATGATCTTGCGCTTCTTTTCGGGTTCGCTGACACCAGCCAGCTTCGACAAGAACCGTTCTTGGGCGTTGACTTGGATAATGTTCAAGCCGAACTTACCCTTCAAACTGTCCATCACTTGTTCTGCTTCACCCTTCCGCAGCAGACCGTGGTCAACGAAGATGCTGGTCAGTTGGTTACCAATGGCTTTGTGCAAGAGCACGCCAACCACTGAGGAATCAACCCCACCAGACAAGCCCAAGAGGACCTTCTTGTCACCGACAGTTTCGCGGATGTGTTGAATCTGTAAGTCAATGAAGTCATCCATTGACCAGTTTGCTTCGGCGCCACAGACGTCAAAGGCGAAGTGCTTCAGGATCTCGTTACCGTAATCGGTGTTCCGAACTTCGGCGTGGAATTGAATTCCGTAGAAGTTGCGGGTGGTATCCTGCATCGCAGAGATTGGACATTCAGGGCTGGTTGCAACAGCTTCAAACCCTTCAGGTACCTTGGTTACCAAGTCACCATGACTCATCCAAACGTTTTGTTCCTTGGGTGTGTTGGCAAATAACTTGGCATCATCACTGGTAACCGTGATCGCTGCCCGGCCGTATTGGCCATTATCTGAGTCCACTTGACCATTCAGCGTGTAAGCCATCAACTGCATCCCGTAGCAGATTCCCAAAATCGGAATCCCTAACTCGAACAGTTCTGGGTCCACCCGCAGTGCATCCTTAGCGTACACACTGTTTGGGCCACCAGAAAAGATGATCCCCTTAGGATTAAGGGCTTTGACTTCGGCCGCCGTGATCTTATGGGACATCAATTCAGAATAGATGCCTAAATCACGGATCCGTCGTGTAATCAATTGGTTGTACTGGCTACCAAAGTCCAGCACAATGATCTTATCAAAGGACGATAAATCCACCTTTGCCAATCCGTTCACTCCTTTTTATTAAACCTGAAATTATCACTATGCCACTATCATACGGGTATTTCGAATGCCGGTCAATTAAAATTAGCAACTTTTTATTGTTCGGCTTTCTCTAACCTCATTTTTTAAGCAAATTCACGGTAACTGACTGAATTGAAAGCGTTTCACTCAACTTGTTCGGTATAACGTTAATTTCTCATTATTCGGCTAGACCAAAATCAGCAACGCACACATTACGACTTCCGTAACATCACCCGGTCGATCATGTGAGCATCACCCTTATGAATGATCATGTCCGCCCGGCTTCTGGTTGGCAGAATGTATTCCTCCAAGTTCGGCAGGTCAATCGTATTCCAGATGTGCTCAGCCGCCGCCACTGCGGTATCCAGATCACCCTCGGTATAGTGATGATAGTAGTTATCCGGATCATCCGCCGCCAGCGTCAACAACGCCTTAAACCGTTCCAAATACCACGTTTCGATCATATCCGGCTCCGCATCCACGTAAATCGAAAAGTCCGTAAAGTCCGACACGTAGATTTGTTCGGTACTTGGCAGTTGTAAAGTGTTGATACCTTCAACGATCAACACGTCTGGCTGCACGATTTCTTGTACCTCATCCGGCACAATATCGTACACCTTGTGGGAGTAGACTGGCACTTCCATGACCTTCTTACCGGATTTGACGTTATTCAAAAACTTGATCAACGCCTTCATGTCGTAACTTTCCGGGAACCCTTTTCGGTCAAGGATCCCGCGTTTCTTTAACTCAGCCGTCGGATACAAGAACCCATCCGTCGTGATCAACTCCACCCGCTGATCGCCGAAAAAGTGGTTCATCAAAACCTTCAGCAGCCGCGCAGTGGTACTCTTCCCCACCGCCACACTCCCGGCGATTCCGATAATGTAGGGCACGTGTCGCGCTTTTTGCCGCAGAAACTTCGCCTTCACGCTCTGCCAGTGATCAAACTGGTTGATCTCCAAGCCGAGGAAGTGAATCAGCGGAATGTAAATATCTTGCACGTCCTGCACCGAGATTTGGTCGTTGAACGCTTGAATCTGCTTCAAACTAGCCTGTGTCAGGGGCACCGACGCGTCTTGGTAAAAATCACGCCACTCTGCCTTGGTAAAACTATCATAGTTAATTAAATCATTCGTCATCAGTGTCCGCCTCAATCCGTTCGTTGCAAAATGCATTGTGTTTATTATACATGAAGCGCTATCATTTTTGTAGGAGAGTGTGAAAAGTCGCGTTTAGGCCTCAGAATATAAGTAGCGGGCACCGCGAATTCCCGGGCTTTGGGAGTTCGTGGTGCCCGCTACTTATATGGCCGAGGTCTGCAACTTTTCACACGTTTAGGCTATATAGCAGTCTCGATGTGAAAGTAACCTCATCAATAATCTTCAGTTAAGAAGTCAGTTCGATACTTACCAAGCCAAACAGTTGCGCTAGCTAACCCCATCGAAACACTCGCAAGCGTATCAATGCAGTTAAATCAAATAGTCAGGTCAGCAACCTAACCCTCCAACACATACTCCTCAGCCGGCACCGTCCCAAACAACGGCGACAACTCACCGGTCGCCAAAACGGTCAGCTGATGCATCGCCCGTGAACAGATCGTGTAAAGCAATTGCCGTTCACCATCATCAAAGTAAGTCTTCTTAGACGCTTCCCAAACGATAACCGCATCGAATTCCAACCCCTTAGCGAGGAAGGATGGCACGATGATCACACCGGGCGCCAGACGTTGGTTTTCGGATTGAATCAACGTCACCTTCACGCCATCCGCTTGAAGCCGGTCAGCTAAAGCCCGACAGTCAGCTAAGGATTTGCCAATAATGGCTGTCGTTTCCTTGGCGGCGTTATTGGCGTCGAGTTGCTGCTTCAAGCGCGCAATCGTGCTTTCCGCATCCGCCGAAACGCTCACCACTGGTAGCGCCCCGCTTCGGTTGAACGCCGTTACGGCTTCCCCGTTCACCAGAATATGGCGGGTGAAGTCGGTGATCTGTTGCGTTGACCGGTACGATTGGGTCAATTGAACGACCCGGGTCTTCTCCGGATCAAACATCGTGCTCAGTTCGCTCAACAGCGTACGACTATTTTCCTTGGTGAAGATGGCTTGGTTCAAGTCCCCCAGCAGCGTAAAGCGTGCCCGTGGGAAACTGAACTTCAGGAACGCTAATTGGAACGGCGTGTAATCTTGAATTTCGTCAATGAACACGTAGCGCATATCGCGTTCGCCGTGCTTACCCGTGATCTTATCGTACAGGTAGAGGTAAGCTGAAACGTTACTCAACGTGATGTGCCGGTTTTTCAGACTATCAACTGCCCGGGCAACGCTGGCCTTCCAGTCCTCACGACTGATGCCAAATGCTGGCAGGTCAATGATGGCTGGCATCGAGCGCAACATGTGCACGAACTGGGCGTTAATGCTCAAGAACCGGTTCCGGACCACCGCTTGACGAATTGGCGTAAAGGCCTTCATGACGATCTTCCGCGCTAAGAACTGGAATTCCTTGTCTTCGGATTCAAATTCGCGCGGTTGGTTGTCAAACAGGTTATCGAGGTCTTCTTTGCTGAGGCTTTGAACGGCTTCTTCGACCCACTTGGTCCGCATTTCGGCACTGATTCGGCGGTTCAATTGTTTGATCAATTGTTCGCGGGTCCCGTCTAGCCGGTTCCCTAAGCGATAGTTCTCGTTAAAGCTATAGTAGATTTCCGCAATCTTTTCCTTGGTGAAGAATGGCTTACCCCGGAAGTTGATATTCTTGAAGATCATGTCTTCCTTTTCCAGATGGTTGGCGTAAGCGGTCACGGCATCGAAGAAGTCTAAGCTGCCCTTCAACGAATCGATTCGCTTTTGCGCATCCGTATAGTCTTCGCTAAACCGCTGTGACAACGTTTCAATCGCCAACTTCGGTACCCGGCGACCCGAGTACTGGTAGTACGTCATCTGAACCATGTTTTGTTCACCAAGTTCAGGCAACACTTGGTCGATGTAATCGTTAAATAACTGGTTGGGTGAGAATAGCACCACTTGGCCAGCTGTTAACTTGCCCCGGTAGCGGTACAACAGGTAAGCCACCCGTTGTAACACGGCCGCCGTTTTCCCGGAACCAGCGGCCCCCTGAACGAACAGGAGATCCGACTTGGTGTCCCGGATAATTTGGTTTTGTTCTTTTTGAATGGTGGTGACGATACTCTTCATCTTGGTGTCAGACTGTTCGCTCAAAGCGTCCAGCAGCATTTGATCACCAACGGCTTCTTCAGTATCGAACACCGTCTTAATGGTTGCGTCTTCAATTTGGAACTGGCGTTTTAATTTCACCGTGACGGTCTGTTCACCATCCGGCGTCTGGTAGGTCACATCGCCCAACCCACCGTCATAATAAACACTAGAAATCGGCGCCCGCCAGTCATATACTAGGAAGCGATCCGGCTCGTCTGAAAATGACGCTAAGCCGATGTAGATCGTTTCACTGCGATCTTCGCCCGCTTCGTGAAAATCGATGCGCGCAAAGTAGGGTGTTTTTTCCATTTTCTTTAACGTGGCCAACTCGTTAGTGGCGTGTTGCCAGCTGTGCTGACGTTCGCCCAGTAACTGTTGTTGCTGCCGAACGGAAAGGGCCGTCTCCATCATGCCGCCGTATGAATCGGTCTTCAATCGGAGCTCATTTGAGAAATTATCACGAATGGCTGTTTCGTCCGAAGCTGCTTGATCGATCCGCTCTTGTGATTTGGTCTGAGCCACCTTGATCTTATCAACTACTGAATCGAGATGGGCTTGCTCTTGTTGCTTAATTGTCGCTGCCATAATGAACCTCCAATCGTGAATTTCGATGTATAAGTGTAACACGTTTAGAGTGCGGAGGGAAGCGTTTAGATAGCGGAGTGTAAGGTGAACAAGTGAAAAGGCCCGGGCTTGGCCTTTTTGCTTGTTCACCTTACATGCAGCTATCTGCTTCACTCCGCACGTTTCGGCGCGGTGGCCAGAAAAGCCTACGACGACAACCCCTCTATTGTATTGACTACTAAAAAATCCAATCATCCTCGCGACGAAAACAACGTTGCCTGAACGCTCGTCGCCAATCACAAAAATGTAAAGCAATCCTCACGTCGCAAAGAAAGCGACCCACCCAACTTACCAAAAACATCAGCTCCAAGACTACCGAAAATAAAGCAGCCTCAACCCACATCATCTTCACCACCACCTAACCCGCACCACCCCAAAATAGCTCACACAAAATACCAAAATCCATCAAGGAAGTGTCAACCAATGGACCAAATCTCCTTAGTCATCATCTTACTAGCCGCCCTCCTCATTCCACTCATCATGGCGCGCTTCAAACTCACGCTACTGCCAACCGCCGTCATCGAAATCATCGTCGGCGTGATTCTCGGCCCCAGCGTGTTCGACCTGATCACGGCCAACACGACCCTCGACCTGCTTAAAAACGTCGGCGTCATCGTGCTGTTGTTCCTGAGTGGCCTAGAAATCGACTTTAGCCTGTTTCGAAAGCGAAACACTGAACTCACCCCACTGGAGCAAAAGCAGGCCTTAGACGCGCCGAAATACTCATCAGTGGCGCTGGCTTCATCAGTTACGGTACCATCGTCGTTCTATCGATTGGCCTCGGCTGGCTCCTGCAAGTCACCGGCCTCTTCAGCGACATGTGGTTATCAGCGATCCTCTTCATGACCATTTCACTGGGCATCGTGATTGCGGCGCTCAAGGAAAAGGAACTCCTCAGCCGGCCATTCGGACAAACCGTGCTTCTGATCTCCGCGTTAGGTGAAGTCGTGCCTATGCTGGGACTGACCTTTTACGCCTCAGTCTACAGCCCAACGTCCAAGTCACTGTGCTGTTACTGCTGATTCTCCTCGCCGCAGCCGCCCTCGTTTGGCGGTTCAAAGCGTTCTTCAAGTTCTTCGACCGCATCAACAAGTCCACCACCCAACTGGACGTGCGCCTCTCATTCTTCGTCATCGTTGCGCTGGTCACCACCGCTGAATCGGTTGGGGCTGAAGGGATCCTTGGCGCCTTCCTCGCTGGGATCGTCATCAAGTTACTCGAACCCCACGAAGAAACGAAAGTGCGTCTGGATTCCATCGGTTACGGCTTCTTCATCCCGATCTTCTTCATCATGAGTGGTGTGGGTCTCAACCTACGCACCCTGTTGAACGACCGGCAAACGTTGATCCTGATTCCGGTATTTCTCATCGCCTACTTCGTTGCCAAACTGGCGGTTTTCCCGGTCCTGAAACTACGCTTTAAAACGGCAAATGCCTTCGCCGGCGCTGCCATGACCAGCACGACTTTGACCGTGGTTTTAGCCATCCTGCAAGTTGCCGAACACCTGCACAAAATCACCAGTCAGCAGTCCGGCGCCTTTCTGTTAGCCGCCATCATCACCTGTGTGGTTGGCCCGCTCCTCTTCAACAAGCGCTACTCAACTGAGGCCGCTGACCAGAAGCCAACCACGGTGCATTTTATCGGCACCAACCTCTTAACCGTTCCAGTTGCCCAACAGTTGGCCAAATCCTGGTATGATATTCATATGTATACTGACCGGGAGCCGAACTACCGGGCCTTTAATAGCGAAACCGACGTGCACCTACTGAAAAATCTGGTACCAGACGACCTCGTTGCTGAAAACGTCTTTGACGCCGACATCGTGGTGCTGGGGCAGAGTAACTCTAAGGAAAACTACCGACTCGCTAAAGCGGCTAAGCAATATGGTGTCAACCGCGTCATTGCCCGGTTCGAAGACCCCAACATTCTCGATGAGCGGAAGGAAACGCTGGTTAAAATGGGGGTGGAAGTTTACAGCACCCCAGACGTCAACATCAGCATGCTTCGCGGGCTGATTGAAACGCCATCGACTATCCAACTGCTCACCGCCACCGAATCTGGCGTCTTCGAAGTCCAACTCCGGAATCACAAGTATACCGATATTCAGATTCGCAACCTGCCGTTCATCGACGACATCACCATTTCCCAAATCTACCGGGAGAAGCGCTTTGTTCGCCCAAGTGGTGATACACCATTGAAGCTGAACGACCGCATTTTATTCACCAGCAGTAAAGCCGAAGCGCCCCGCATCCGTCGGGAACTTGGCAAATTGAACTAACTCAGGAGGAACTTTCATGACAACCTTTAACATCTACCTCGTCCGCCACGGCCAAACGTATTTGAACAAATACCACCGGCTCCAAGGCTGGATCGACGCGCCCCTGACCGAAACTGGCTTAGCCGACATCGCCCACGCGGGTGACCGGCTCAGCAAAATCACCTTCGACCAAGCCTACACCAGCGACCTGCCCCGTGCCCGCCAAACGGCCGAAGCCATCTTGGCCCGAAACCCAAGCCCGTTGACCGAGGCGATTCCAAATGCCGCCTTTCGGGAAGAAAACTTCGGCTATTACGAAGGTAACGATGACGTGGCAACTTGGCACTTGGTTGGCGGTCCTGAAGCGCATAACACCTTTAACGACTTGATCAGCACCTACTCTATCGAAACCATCAAGGACATGTTACACGACCTCGACCCAACCGGTGACGCCGAAACCAACGCCCAATTCTGGGCCCGGCTCCAACCCGGTTTCGACACTGTCATCGCCAACGCCAATGATGGCGACAACGTCCTGATCACCTCTCACGGCACCACCATCCGCAGCATCGTCTCCCGCTTCGCGCCGGACATCGACATCGCGGTCTCAGCCCTCAACGGCGCCGTCACCAAACTCACCGTCACAGACGGCCAGATCAGCGTTGATTACTACAACAATGCGGATCAGGAACTTTAATCTTAAGCTAGTTAACCGCCACTCGTTTAATTACGGGTGGCGGTTTTTGTTTGCGCTGGCGTCCTCATTGACGCGTTAATCATGGATGATATTGTGGGCACAACCGGCCGGCGAAAAAATCGGACGCTGGAACGCCATGGGCACGATTCTAAGCCGAAAGTTCACGTCTTAGAATTCGGCCTTATACTAGGGCGGCAAAGAACGCCACCCAAGTATAATGTCATGGCTGAGGCCCAATTTTCTGACCGACCTCTTGTTTGCGGGTTATCGGCAGCGGGACCGCGCTCCCGAAAATTTATCATGGAAGGCCAAACTGTCGGACAATGACAATTGCGAACATCTCAGTAAACGTTGAATGACAACTTTACAGCATTGCGCCATCAGTGCATTCAAGCGCGTTAAGTCAACGTTCAGAATGAATTAACGTTTATTCATCGCGATTCTGAAGCATCGACTGCAGACCAGTTTTTGCGATTTATCGAATTAACGCCGGTCGTTGCGGTACCGTAGCACGACAGCAAGCCGTTCAGCTAAGCACTTGAGATGATCTGCAATAGCGCCGAATTGCGCCAACGTAAGATGTAGGTAGGCGGTTAGGTTCCTGCTGTGTCGCGATGATTGGTGGTTGATGGCGGGCTTCCAGCAACCGCCAATCATCGGGGACGAAGTTAAGACTCGTACGGGTTTGGCGAGGCTTAACTTCGAGGCCTGAGACCGCCCTTCGGCTCAGGCCGGTCCCCACAGCTGGAACCAAACCGCCTACCGGAATCGAAAGATTACGCAAATCACCGCTCGCCATACAAATGACAAAAAAGCCGAACCCAGACACAGGTTCGGCTTTCCAGTTACTGTTCAGTTAGACCAGCTCAAGTCCCATCTTTTTCGCGCGGTCGCGATACATTGGAATTTCGTCTTCACTGGCTTGGACGAAGTGGTGTGGCGCAATCTCAACGAGTTCACGCTTCTTAGAGCCATCTTCGTATTTTGGATCATAATCAATTTGAGTCCGAGTCCGCTCGTACTCTGGATCGGGTACGGGAACGGCGGACAGCAGGCTCTTGGTGTAGTCGTGAAGCGGGTGGTTGTAAACTTCATCCGCCGTGCCGACTTCCAGCATCCGGCCGTAGTGCAACACGCCGATGCGGTCACTGATGTACTTGACCATCGATAAATCATGGGCGATGAACAGGTACGTCAAGTGACGTTCCCGTTGGAGCTGCTTCATCAAGTTGACCACTTGGGCTTGAATCGACACGTCCAACGCGGAGATTGGTTCGTCGGCGATGATGAACTTTGGTTGAACGGCTAACGCCCGAGCAATCCCGATCCGTTGCCGTTGACCACCAGAAAATTCGTGGGGGTAACGACTAGCGTGGTCGCGGTTTAACCAACCGTTTCTAGCAGGTCAGCCACTTGCTTGCTTCGGTCATCGTCGTCCTTAGCCAAATGGTTGATGTCGATGCCTTCAGCGATGATATCCTTGACCTTCATCCGCGGGTTCAATGAGGCGTACGGATCTTGGAAGATCATCTGCATGTCACGCCGGAATTGTTGCATCTTTTGCTTGTCGCGCATGCCAATGACTTCTTGGTCGTTGAACTTGATCGACCCGCTCGTTGGCGTGTACAGGTGAATGATTGCCCGCCCAGCCGTGGTTTTCCCAGAGCCAGATTCGCCAACTAACCCGAACGTTTCACCCTCGTAGATGTCAAAGGAGATATCATCGACGGCTTTCACTTCGTCCTTTTTGCCAACGTTAAAATACTGCTTGAGGTGCTTGACTTCCAAGACTTTTTTACGGTTTAGCTCGTCCATTATTGCTGCTCCTCCTGTTCTTGAACTTGGTGGTGCAGGTCAGCATCGGCGAGTTGTTGTTGCAACTTCGCAAACTGCTCTTGGCGCTGTAAGATTTGAATCGGTGGCGTTACCTTTGGGGCATCCGGATGGAGCAACCAAGTTGCCGCGTAGTGGGTTGGTGACACCTTGAAGAACGGTGGTTCCTTTTCGGTGTCAATCTTCAACGCATATGGATTCCGAGCCGCAAAGGCGTCCCCAGCTGGTGGATCCAGTAAATCTGGTGGCGTCCCTGGAATCGATGGTAATTCCTCACCATTGGTATCCAAGGTTGGCATTGAACTCAACAGGCCCCAAGTGTAGGGGTGCTTTGGGTTGTAGAAGATTTCGTCAACTGTTCCGTATTCCACAATTTTACCGGCATACATAACAGCCACGCGGTCAGCCATTCCGGCCACCACGCCTAAATCGTGGGTGATGAAGATGATTGAAGTCGAGATCTTATCTTGCAACTCACGCATCAAGTCCAATATTTGGGCTTGAATCGTCACGTCCAACGCGGTGGTTGGTTCGTCGGCAATCAGGATTTCGGGGTAGTTGATCAACGCAATCGCGATCACGATTCGTTGCCGCATCCCACCTGAGAATTGGTGCGGGTAGTCGTTAATGCGGTGTTCAGCATCCGTGATGCCAACCAACTTCATCATTTCCAGCGCCTGCGCCATTGCCTTATCCTTTTTGACCCCTTTGTGGACCATCAACGGTTCGGCGATTTGACGGCCGATCCGCATGGTTGGGTCCAGTGAGGTCATTGGATCTTGGAAAATTTGGGCGATTTGCGCGCCCCGAAGGTTTTCAAGTTCCTTTTGTGACATCTTTAAAATATCTTTGCCGTGAAAATCAACTTCCCCGCCAGCAATTTCAGCGTTGTTGCTAACAGCCCCATGATCGACCGGGTGGTGACGGTTTTACCCGACCCAGATTCCCCGACGATGGCGAGCGTTTCGCCCTTTTTCAAATCGAAGCTGACATTACGAATCGCCTTGACCGTCCCAGCGTAGGTCTTAAAGTTAATTTTGAGGTCCTTCACGGACAAAATGGTTTCGTTACTTTCCATTTCAGGGTTCACCTACTCTTTCGTTTGCGGATCAAAGGCATCCCGAAGGCCATCGGCGAAAACGTTGAAGGCAATCATGATAATCGACAGCACGATTGCTGGATACCACATTTGATACGGCAAGAATTGGAAGTTCTTCTGCCCATCGTTCAGCAAGGTCCCAAGGGAAGCCTTTGGTGAACTGATCCCGATCCCAACGTAGGATAGGAACGCTTCGAAGAAGATGGCACTTGGAATGGTAAACATCGTTTGAATGATAATGATACTTGAGAGGTTCGGTAGTAAGTGTTTGAAGGCGATTTTGATGGAACTTTCGCCCAGCGTCTTAGCCGCTAACACGTACTCTTGCTCCTTTAACTCCAACGTCTGCGCCCGAATCAACCGGGCCATGGTGGTCCAACTTGAAAAGGCAATGGCAATCGTAATCGACATCATCCCGGGTTTTAACACCAGGATCAACAGCACAACGACAACCAGGTTGGGAATCGACATGATGATTTCAATAATCCGTTGCATCAAGTTATCGACCCAGCCGCCCTTCCAGCCTGAGAAGAGGCCGAAGGTAACCCCGAATAACAGGTCAACCATGGTGGCAACCACGGCAACGGTCAGTGAGATTCGAGTCCCATAAAGAATCCGGGATAACATATCCCGACCAAGATAGTCGGTCCCTAACCAATAGTGCACGTGACTCGCAGCCCCGGCAGCTTGGTAAGCATCAACTCGAGAACCGGCTTGCATCAACGTCCCGTTAAACCCGTTGATGTCGATGCCCGGCCACTTTGGTGGTAAGTTTGCAAACTGTGGGTGAACCGCATTGGGATCATGTGGTGAAATGAACGCTGACCCAAATGCCATGACGAAGAAGAGAATCAGTAAAATCATGGCAATAATGGCACCCTTATTTTTCTTCAACCGCCGCCAAGCATCCTGCATAAACGTCAGGTTAGGCGCGGCAATTTTTTCACTGTCTAAGTGTTTTGACTTATCTAACGGTTCAAAACTATCTGCTGGCAGTTTAACTTCATCAGCCATTTATTTTCCTCCCACTTATTTACTGGTATTCGTAATTCGGATTCGTGGATCGATAATGCCGTAGACGATGTCGGTCAGTAACAGCACTAACATCAACAAGACACTATACATGATCGTCACGGCCATGATGGTTGGGTAGTCGTTGGTCAAAATCGACTTAACGAATTGTTCCCCGATCCCAGGCACTGAGAAAATGTTTTCGATAACCATTGACCCGGTCATAATGTTAACGGCCAATGGTCCGATGATGGTGACCACCGGAATCAGACTGTTCCGCAAGGCATGGTGATAAATCACGCCCCACTTACTCATCTTTAGCCGTTGCCAGCTCAATGTAATCCGAATTCAAAACGTCCACCATTTCCGTCCGGATAAACCGGGCCGTATCGGCGAACGGTGACGCCGCTAACGCAATCGTTGGCAGGACAGTGTAGGAGAAGCCGCCCCAGTCGGCAATTGGGAACCAACCCAATTTCAAGCCAACGTAGTACTGTAAAATAACCGCCAACACGAAACTTGGAATGGAGATCCCAAGAATTGAGACGATGGTTGTCGTCGAGTCAACCCAGGTATTTTTCTTAATAGCCCCTAACGCACCGACTAAGATACCAGGAATGACCCCTAAGATCATGGCTTGTGCCCTAAGATCAATGATGGTCCGATCCGGCTTGAGATCAAGTATGAGACGGGTTGGTCACTAAATTGGAACGAGGTCCCAAAGTCACCGTGGAAGATGCCGCCCACGTAAATCAGGTACTGTTGCCAAACCGGTTTTGTCAAACCGTACTGCTTCAAGATCAAGTGTTGTTGCGCCGGTGACAGTTTTTGCTGGTTGGTCAGCGGTGTCCCGGGCAGCAGCTTCATCATGAAGAACGTGACGGTGATGACGATGAATAACGTTAATAGCAGATAAAATATCCGCTTGCCTAAATATTTCGCCATGAAGCTACCTCTCCATTCTACTAACTATTAATTAAACGCGTTGAGCACGATTGCTCAAAAATGAGTGCTATGTAAAAGTAAGGATTGACGCAGGTCGATCCTTACCTCCACTAGAATTTTCAGCAACTGATTCTAGATCAGCCGTTGGTTAACTTAATTGACCCTACTTCGCATCACTGATGTAAGCGTGACTAAAGTCCCATTGGGCGCCAGTTGGGAAGTACACGACCCCTTTGACCTTGGTCTTCAGCATCTGCGCTTGGGTTTGTTGATACAGTGGCACGATCCCTTGTTGTTGCATCAGGGTCTTTTCGGCCGTGGTCAAATCCTGCCAGCGCGCCGCGGCATCGTTAGCGTCCTTCCCCTCAGCGTTCTTCACTGCCGTGTCGTAAGTGCTGTTTTGCCACTTGCCACGATTATAGGCATTGGTCGACGTAAACAGTGAACTAAACGAAATCGCATCTGGGAAATCGGCGATCCAGCCGCCAATCACCATATCGAAGTCGCCGTCATTAGAGCGGCTCAACCGAACGTTAAACGGCACGTTACTGGTGGTCACTTTCAACCCTGGTAACTTGGTCAGCTGACTTTGGATAAATTCCGCGGTCTTCTTACCGTTTGGCGTATCATCCGCCAACAGCTCCAGCGAGATGCTAGATTTACCAGACTGTTTCAGTGCCTGTTTCCAAAGCGCCGTTGCCTGTTTCAGGTTGTACGCCGTCCCAGATTTAACGTAGGCCGCTTTCGCAAAGTCAGTCCCCTTGTACTCAGCTAAGTTCGTCGGGACAAGGCCTTTAGCTGGTTGCGAGCCATCCGCCAACACGTTTTTGGTCAACTGCTGACGGTTGATTGCTAACGAAATGGCCTTGCGCGCGTTAACGTTATCCTTGAAGAAGCCCTTGCGCTGGTTCAATTCCAGGTAGAAGGTCGAAGCCCCGTTACGAAGTTGCATCTCCTTATCATGCTTCAAGTGCCGGTACTGGGTGCCATCGGTGATGATTTCATCCACTTTGCCACCCTGATACTGACTGTACCAAGTCCCTTGATCCTTGATAACTTGGAAGTTGATTCGGTTTAGCTTCGTGGCCTTGGCGTTCCAGTACTGCTTATTCTTCACCAAGTGCCAGCTATTATTGGTCCCCGTCCAACCGGTCAGTTTGAAGGGGCCGTTGTACACGGCATCGGTTGCGTTAGCCGCGTACTTACTGCCGTACTTTTGAACGACCTTTTGGTTTTGCGGGAAGAAGGCCGGTGAGCCCACTAAATATTTGAAATAACTCTGGGGTTTCGACAAGGTCACAACAACCTTATACTTGCCATCAGCCTTAACTCCCAACTTAGACGGTGCCAGTTTACCCTTATTTACCGCATCATAGTTGGCGACGTGGTCGAACAAATAAGCATACTGAGACGCCGTACTTGGTTTGACCGTCCGCTGCCAACCATAAACAAAGTCCTGCGCAGTGACGGCATCGCCATTGCTCCACTTGGAATGGCGCAGGTTAAACGTCCAGGTTTTCCCGTCCTTTGAGACATCATAGGACTTCGCAACGCCGGGCTTTACCTTAGCGTTTGCCGCCAAACGTAACAGTCCTTCATCCACGTTGTTCAGTGCTTTGCCACTCACAACATCGGTCGATTTAGACGGATCCATGGTGGGCAAGTTAGCCGTTTCGACCCAGTTCAGGGTTTGATGATCGGCTAAATGCTGCTGGCTGGACTTCGACCCACAGGCCACTAACAACAGCCCGGAAGCCCCAGCAACGATCCCTAATTGCAACGCTCTCCCAAATTTCATGGTGATCACTCCCTACGTATCGCCACAGTTACTTAGTGCAAGCGTCTACCACTAAGTAACAGCCCTGCGTGTCACGATGCACACGCATAAACATCCTACAAGTATAGTACAAGCAATAATGTGTATATTGTATATTAAAAAACCATTAAAATCAATGTTGCTTTATCATCTTAATCGTATAAAAAGCCCTAATCGCTTGATTTATAAGGGTTCACCGAAATGCATATTTTTTCGCTTTGTCGAATAAGTTTTCGTAAAGTTGATAACGCAACGTTTCGGGTGAACGGGTCTCATTTATGACACTTGTTATTCACGCTGGAAGAAGTGATTGCTAATGGTTTTTAGTGTGCAGTGTTTGTGACGTTTGGCTTCGCTGACGCGTTAATCACGGTTGATATTGCGGGCACAGCCGGTCGGTCAGAAAATTTGGGCTGGAACGTCGTGGACACTGTTTTGAGCCGAAAACCCGCATCTCAAAAGCAGGTCTTTCACTAGGGCGGCAAGGAACGCCACCCAAGTGAAACGACACGGCTGAGCCTAATTTTCTGACCGACCTCTTGTTTGCGGATTGTCGGCAGCGAGACCGCTCTTTGGCTCAGCCCGGTCCCCACAGCTGGAACCTAGCCACTTACCGGAATCGACAGTTTACGCAAATCGCCACGTTTTGAAAACTGATAATCCCCTATATGACCAAAAAGTCACCCACCACAAAGTGAGCGACTTTTCGATTTTAAACTGGTGAGGTAACCGCGTTACTTCGCCACGTACATTTCCTTAAAGTTGAATGGTGTGCCGGCTGTGTTGTAGATCAAGCCCTTCACCTTTGGGTTCAACAGCTGTGGCATCGTGATTGATACAGTGGGATGACGCCTTGGTCCTTCAGCAAAACCTTTTCGGCTGAAACCATATCGTTCCAACGTTGTTGGTCTTGACCAGCAGGTGCGTTATCGGCGGCCTTGATGTAGGCGTCGTACTGCTTATTGGTCCATTGACCGTTGTTGTACGAGTTGGTTGAGGTCAAGATGTCCAAGTCAGTGGATGGGTCTGAGTAATCGGCCCCCCAGAGGGTCAAGACCATCTGGAATTGGTGCTTAGCGGACTTATCCAACCGTTGCTTGTAAGGAATGGCTGAAACCGTTACGTGCAAGCCCGGTAATTCCTTTTGGAGTTGTGATTGGACGTATTCGGCAGTGTTCTTTTCCCGTGGCGTATCATCGGACATCAGATTGATGGTCAACGACTTCTTGCCAATTTCCTTCAAGCCTTCCTTCCAGAGTTGCTTGGCTTTCTTGGCGTCATAGGTGATACCAACCCCTTTACTATCAGCATCGGTGGTAAAATCAGCGCCGGTCTTAGGGTTCTTGGCCAAACCTTTAGTGACAAACCCTGGTGCAGCAATTGAGCCGTCGCCCAACACGTTCTTGGTAAACGTCTTGCGGTCAAGCGCATATGACATCGCTTGACGAATCTTCAAGTTCTTGAAGGCTTTAACCTTCTTTTGGTTCATTTCCAAATACCCAGAACGCGCTTCGGGACGCACATTCATCTTCGAGTCCTTCAGCATGTTCTTCACTTGACTACCGCTCAAGACGGCTTCGTCAAGCTTGCCACTCTGGAACAAGTTCAACGCAGTCCCGGAATCCTTGGTGACTTGATCCTTCAGGGCCTTCAAGTGGACGTTCTTAGCATCCCAGTAGCTGTTGTTCTTGACCAATGACCATGAATCGTTAGTCCCAGTCCAACCCTTGATCTTGTATGGGCCGTCTGACAGCACACCGGCAGCCTTAGTCCCGTACTGTTTACCTTGAGCCTTCACGAATGATTCGTGTTGTGGGAAGTATGGCACGAAGCCTAACAACAGTTTGAAGTATGGAATGTTCTTGTCCAGCGTAACCTTCAAACTGTATTTGCCCGTAGCTTGGACGCCCAACGTGCTAACGGCCTTCTTGCCCTTCATAATCTGGTCGGCGTTCTTCACACCGGAGAAGATGTAGGCGTACTGGCCACCGGTCTTGGGGTTCACCGTCCGTTGCCAGCTATAAACGAAGTCTTGGGCCGTCACTGGATCACCGTTACTCCACTTGGCATGACGCAACTTGAAGGTCCACGTTTTCCCGTCCTTGGAAGTGGTCGTCTTCGTCGCAACCCAGGTTCAACCTTGTTGTTTTCCCCAAGTCGGTAAATGCCTTCGTTGGTGTTGTTCAGCATATTCATACTGATTTCATCCGTTGCCAGCGAAATATCCATGGTCGGCAACTGCGAACTTTCCATCCAGTTGACCGTTTGATCTGACGCATAACTCCCATTACTACTTGATGACGAGCTGGATGACTTGCCGCCACAGGCCGTCAACGTTAAAGCGACTGCCGCAACAGCCCCTAACCCTAATATTTTTGAAACTTTCATTGAAGTTCCTCCCCAATCACAACTTAAAATAATTGCTGATAA
>NZ_BBAD01000057.1 GCF_001311075.1 Secundilactobacillus similis DSM 23365 = JCM 2765 | reverse complement strand
CCATGATTAACGCGTCAATGAAGCCAAGTTTCACAAACTCCGCGCACTTACGGTGGACACAAGCGTAAATCTGCTCAATTTGCTCTAGACATCCCTTTACATCGTGCTATACTTATTTATCAAGTGATAAATAAAAATTGGAGTGATCAAGTTTGTATTTGGCATACAAGGAATTAATGCATTCGAAAGCACGATACCTACTGATGATTTTGGTCATTTTTTTGGTGTCGTACCTGATATATTTTTTAAGCGGGTTGGCGTTTGGGTTAGCGCACAATAACCGTTCGGCAGTGGATCAGTGGCATGCACAAAGCGTGGTTGTCAGCAAGTTTGCTAATAAAAATTTAACGGCGTCGCAATTGACACAAGCAACGTTACCGAAATCGCTACAGACAAGTGATACTCGGCAACCAGTTAGTGAATCGATGGGCGTTAGTGAAGCGCGCAAAGTGAAAACGGACGTGACCGTCATGGGCATCCACTTTAACGGTTTCTTAGCACCAACCTTAATTAAGGGCCATCAAGCAAAATCGGCGCATCAAATCGTGGTTGATGAAAGTTTGCTAACCGGTAAATTACGCATGGGTGACAAAATTACCCTGAACGGTAGCACAACGAAGTATCAAATCGTTGGGGTGACGCAAAATAACCGGTTCAGTACCTTACCCGTGGTCTTCATGCCACTTCATAGCTATCAGCAGTTTAAGCAAAGCCCCGGATTAGTAAATGCGATTGTCATCAAAGACAAGCAGCACATTAAATCAAACGACAAGTTCCAACAACTCTCAACGAAAACCTTTATTCAAAACTTACCGGGTTACAGCGCAGAAGTTAGTACCTTTGCGCTCATGATTGGGACATTGTTTGTGATCATTGCGTTCATTATTGGTATTTTTATGTACATTATGACGATTGAAAAGACGCCGTTGTATGGTGTGATGCGGGCGCAAGGAATCTCAAGTCGCCAATTAGTTGGTCAATTGATGGGCCAATCATTCTTACTGGGGGTTGTTGGCATCGGGTTAGGGTTGATTGCTAATTTGGCAACAACGGCCGTTTTACCGTCAAGCATGCCGTACTACGCAAGCGGTTGGTTAACGACCGGTTTTTCAGCCGGCTTGCTGGTGATGGTACTATTAGGGGCGGCAGTTTCAATTGTCCGGATTATTCGAATTGATCCACTTGATGCGATTGGAGGACGAGCATAATGGCATTGATGACGTTAAAACAGGTAACGAAGGTCTTTGGCAAGGGGCAACAGGCGATTGAAGCGTTGCACTCGACGGACCTTGAAGTTCAACCAGGTGAATTGATTGCCTTAACGGGGCCTTCTGGTTCGGGCAAATCGACGCTGTTAACCATGATGGGGGCCCTCCAGACGCCAACCAGTGGCCAAATTCTGCTGGGGGATCGCGATATTGCGACCCTCTCGGAAAAACAGCGTTCCCAAATTCGGTTTCAACAGTTTGGGTTCATTTTACAGGGATCAAATCTGATTCCGTTTTTGACGGTTCAAGAACAGTTAAAATTAGTCGATAAGTTAACTAAAACGACGCAACTTGAGCGCCAGCAACAGTTACTCACAACGTTGGGCATTTGGGACCAACGAACTCACTATCCCAATGAGCTCTCCGGTGGCCAACGCCAGCGAGTAGCGATTGCGCGGGCTTTTTACCACCAACCACAATTGATTTTTGCGGACGAACCGACTGCTAGTTTGGATGCTAAACGAGCGGTTCAGGTGGTCCAAGCCATGGCCCAGATGGCACACGATAACCAACAAGCCATCATTATGATTACCCATGATGATCGGTTACTGCAGTACTGCGACCGGACGTTGTGGCTAGTTGATGGGACCCTTCAAACTGAAAAAGCACAATGACGGTCCGATAGTTATCAGACGGGTCACTGTGCCTGCGGTGTGATTAAATCAGCTAGAAAAACCATGCCGTTTAAATCCAGCGTTAGCTATAACGACTGGTCAGCATGATGTTGATGTGGCTGACAATCAACTTGTTAGTCGCATCGTGGCGGATCAACCTCACTGTGAACCACTATGGTGAGGGAGTCGCTGCGTGTAAAGCTAAAGGGTAGGGGGAGCAGGTCGCCATAGTTGGGTTCACCTGTGATTATAATGATTTTTTAACCGATGCAAAGAATTTCGACTCCAAATCATGTGGTTATTTTCACATTAGTTCTGAACTGACGTATAATGAAGCCAAATATGTGTGAGGGGACGGATAAGCTCATGACTGAAAAATCGATATTTCACGTGAACGGGTATCTGGGATTAATTATTGCCATCCTATTATTTGCGTTGGGTGGCTGGTGTTTATGGCTTCGAACAACGGTGGGAATCGTGCTTGGCGTGATTATTATTGTGCTGACATTAATTGGGAGTAGTTCGTTAACGATTATTGCGCCTAATGAAGCCAAAGTGCTGACCTTCTTCGGCCAGTACGTGGGTACGATTCGCTCGGCTGGTTTGTTTATGACACTCCCGTTGAGCAACAAAGCAACGGTTTCATTGCGGGTGCGGAATTTCAATAGTAGTTTATTGAAGGTGAACGACTTGCGTGGGAATCCCGTTGAGATTGCGGCGGTGATCGTGTTTCGAGTCGTTGATACCAGTAAGGCGTTGTTTGAAGTTGATGATTACGAGCAGTTCGTTGAGATTCAAAGTGAGTCAGCAATTCGGCACGTGGCTTCGGAGTTTCCGTACGATGCGTTCGATGAATCTGAAACGTTGACGTTACGGAGCAATCCAACGGAGGTGTCGAACAAGTTAACGGCGGAACTGCAGTCGCGCTTAAACATTGCGGGGGTTGAAGTCATTGAAACCAGACTGACCCACTTGGCTTACGCAACCGAAATTGCGAGCGCAATGTTGCAACGACAACAATCAGCAGCCATTTTATCCGCCCGTAAAATCATCGTCGAAGGGGCGGTCTCCATTACGGAAGACGCCCTGGCAAAGTTAGAAAAAGATACCAAACTAGAACTGTCAGATGACCGGAAGTTACAGTTGATCAATAACGTGATGGTCACCATCATATCGGAGCGTGGCACGCAACCGGTGATTGGGACGGGGAAAGTGGAGTAGAGTGCGAAACGAAGCGTTTAAAGAGTGGAGTACAAGCGCCCCCAGTAAAATTGCCCGGTTTTTGGGCAGTTTTACTGGGGGGCGCTTGTATGCAACTCTTTGCTTCGTTTCGCACGTTTCGGCGTGGCGGCCTAAAAGACACTAAGGCCGACGTTTTCCCCAAAGAAGGAGACCCCCAGAACAGATAAGCCAAACCATAGCCGAAACAAACGCTGCCAAGTTAGCACAAGTAACAGTTAAGAACAGAACGGTCTCACAACATCGTCAGTGGCCCGCGTTGCATTTTATGCGCCATTTAGTTAGCTAAAAACACCCTCACCAACCACCAAACAGCAAAAAAACGACTACTCAACCAAAGTAGTCGTTTTTTCAATATCACAAACGAAATAACCCACATCACAAAACATCCAACGGTTCCTTCCGACTCGGTGCCGGATAAGCCCGATCCAACAGCGCCAAATCATCAGTCGTCAAACGAATTTCGCCAGCGGCAACGTTAGCCGCCATGTGTTCGGAATCGCTGGTTTGTGGAATCGCTAGAATCTGTGACCGGTGAATCGCCCAAGCCAACAGAATCTGGTAGGGGGTGGCATCGTGTTGACGGGCGACTGTTAAAACAGCCTCGTTCGTAGTCAGGTTAGCGCCGAGTTGGTCGCCATTGCTGACGGGGCTGTAGGCAATTAACGGCACGTGGTGTTGAGTTTGCCAGTCAAGCAAACTGTACTCGATACCACGGCTGCCAAGGTTATAGAGGTCTTCATTTGCGGCAGCTTTCACGCCATTTGGCAAGCGCCATAGTTCCTGCATATCGCTTAAATCGAAGTTTGACACGCCCCAGGATTTAATTTTACCGGTGGTCGTTAGTCGTTGAAGTTCATCAACGGTTTCTGAAAGTGGAATGCCACCGCGCCAATGGTATAAGTAGAGGTCAACATAGTCGGTGCCTAAGCGCTTCAAGCTGGCGTCTAAGTGCGCTTCCATTTGTGCTTGAGACGCGTTGTTTGGCAGGACTTTTGAAATTAAGAAAAGCTGATCGCGGTCGTAAGGCGCAATCGCTTCACCAACAAGGGATTCAGAGCGGCCATTGCCGTACATTTCAGCGGTGTCGATGACGGTGGCACCGGCGTTGAGGCCAGTTTGAATTGCCTTGATTTCAGTCGCTTTAGTTGCAGCGTCATCACCCATATGCCAGGTGCCGATACCAATGGCGGGCACAGTGCGGTTTGCAAGCGTAACAGTTTTCATAAAAGTGTCCTTTCTTACTACAATTTAGCCTCAGTGTAGGTTAACCCGGCCGTCAAATGCAAGTAAGAACCCTTCAACTACTCATACCAAGTGGTCTTTTCCACCAAAATTTTACGGGTGAAGTCGGTTAGTTGATGGGGCAGATCAGCTGGTAAGAAGAAGGCGACCCGGTCCGTTTCACCAGGTTGAGGGGTCAGTTGCTGTTGAGTGGTTTGGGCCGTGTAGACTGCAATCACGGCGTCGATTTGATCACCATTTGGGTAAGTGAATTGCATCTCGGGACCACTAAGCAGTCCGGTTAGGCTCGGTGTGGTAATCGTAACGCCAGTTTCTTCTTGAACTTCACGAATTGCAGTATTTACTAGGGATTCATTCAATTCTTTAGAACCAGCAGGGAGACCCCAAAGGTGCGTATCTGTGCGATGAATCAAAAGCAGGGCGTGTTGCGGATTATAAACGAGGGTCGCAGCGCCAGTTGAAATCAGGGCTGATGGCCAACGTTGCGACGTAAATCAAGTAGGTAACTCATGGTGCACCTCCAAAATGCATAGGTTATCCAATCTGTGAAACTCGAGCTGACGCGAATTAGGTCAATTTAAGGTAGATAATGAGGACTTTGGTTCAAATCTGAGAAAATTAAAGTCAAAGTACCCACTAAAATAACCACAAGATAGGATTTATCTACGGGTAACTATTGCATAAAATTAAAATAATTGTTAAAATATACTCATTTATCTCTCATAGTATTTTTTAGCAGCTTTAGTGATCACTACATAGTATCACGCATACCACACAGGAGGAATTTTAATGAGCTTTTTCAGTAATTTTACGCGAAAAGAAGATCCCGCCGTGTACCAGGACAAGGATTCACACCTTGCCCGCGTACTTGAAGTAAAGGATTTCCTAGCGTTAGGGGTTGGGACCATCGTGTCCACCTCGATCTTTACGTTACCTGGGGTTGTGGCCGCACAACATGCTGGCCCAGCCGTTGCCTTGTCATTCTTAGTGGCAGCCATCGTGGCTGGTTTAGTGGCCTTTGCTACGCAGAAATGTCTGCGGCCATGCCATTTGCCGGTTCGGCCTATTCGTGGATCAACGTTATCTTTGGTGAAGGGTTCGGCTGGATCGCTGGCTGGGCACTGTTAGCTGAGTATTTTATTGCCGTGGCCTTCGTTGGGTCAGGGCTGTCCGCTAACTTCCGGGGACTAGTTGCGCCGCTGGGCATTAAGTTCCCGAACGCGTTGGCCAACCCATTTGGTACTGACGGTGGGATCATCGATATTACGTCAGTCGTTGTCATCTTGCTGGTGGCCTTCCTATTGGCACGAGGCGTTTCGAGTGCTGCTCGAGTTGAAAACATCCTCGTGGTCTTGAAAGTGTTGGCCGTTTTAATGTTCATCGTTGTCGGCGCCACTGCCATTCATGCACAAAACTACGTGCCATTTATTCCAGCACACCGGGTTAACCCAGACGGCACCCAATTTGGGGGCTGGCAAGGATCTATGCCGGGGTCTCAATGATCTTCCTATCTTACATTGGATTTGATTCGATCGCCGCTAACTCTGCTGAAGCTAAGAACCCACAAAAGACCATGCCTCGAGGTATTTTGGGGTCATTGGTCATTGCAGTGGTATTGTTCGTTGCTGTTGCGCTCGTCCTTGTTGGGATGTTCCACTACAGCGATTACGCTAACAACGCCGAACCCGTTGGCTGGGCACTGCGTCACAGTGGTCACGAAATTGTTGCCACCGTTGTGCAAGCCATTGCCGTTATCGGGATGTTTACGGCCTTGATTGGGATGATGCTGGCTGGTTCACGGCTGGTTTACTCATTCGGTCGTGACGGGATGCTGCCAAAATGGTTGGGTAAGTTGAGCAAGGATAACCTACCAAACCACGCCTTGGCAACGATCACCATCGTTGGGGTCGTGATTGGGTCACTCTTCCCATTTGCCTTCCTCTCACAACTGATTTCGGCCGGAACGTTGATTGCCTTCATGTTCGTTTCATTAGGTATTTACCGCTTACGGCCTCGTGAAGGTAAGGACATTCCAGATCCAGCCTTTAAGATGCCACTTTACCCAGTGTTGCCATTTATTGGGTTCTTGGGCGCTTGGCCGTCTTCTGGGGACTAGACGTTGATGCGAAGATCTACGCACTCGTCTGGTTCATCGTTGGGATCATCGTGTACTTCTGTTACGGGATGCGCCATTCGTATTTGAACAAAAAAGACTAATTAACTAGACAAGAGCCTCAAAATTACGCGTTAATTTTGGGGTTTTTGTGAACACGGAGGGACTTATTATGGGTAAAAACGAGCAGTTATTGCATGACGAAGCGCCAGCCTTCTCATCGGCTTCGCGGGTCAAATACTATAATATCGTCATTGAATCTGGTAAAGGGGCCATCGTCACGGATGCTGATGGCAACGACTACATTGACTTATTAGCCAGTGCATCGGCCACCAATACCGGCCACGCGCACCCTCACGTGGTTAAGGCAATTCAGGATCAAGCGGCTAAGCTGATTCAATACACACCAGCTTACTTTGCGAACGCCACCGCTGCCAAATTAGCACCACGCTTAGCAGCCTTAGCGCCAATCAGTGGCCCAGTTGCCTTGTCATGGGGGAACTCAGGCTCTGATGCTAACGATGCCATCATTAAGTTTGCGCGGGCCTACACGGGCCGTCAGTATATTGTCAGCTTCACTGGTGCTTACCACGGCTCAACCTATGGCTCAATCAGCGCTTCTGCGGTGAGTTTGAACATGCGTCGTAAGATTGGCCAATGTTGCCTGGCATGGTTAAAGTGCCATTTCCTGACCCTTGGAAGCGCCTGCCTAACGAAAGTGAAGACGATTTTGTGGACCGGATGTTTGCGGCCTTCAAGTTGCCGTTTGAAACCTACGTGCCCGCTGAAGAAGTGGCAGCTGTTTTGATTGAACCGATTCAAGGGGATGGTGGCATCGTTAAAACGCCAACCAAGTACATGCAAAAGGTTTACGATTACGCCCACGAACACGGCATGTTGTTTGCCGTTGATGAAGTCAACCAAGGACTTGGCCGGACTGGTAAGTGGTGGTCAATTGAGCACTTTGGCTTGGAACCAGATTTGATGTCGGTTGGGAAGTCGATTGCTTCTGGGTTGCCACTCAGTGCGGTTATTGGCCGTCAGGATATCTTGAATTCGCTCGGTTCCCCAGCCAACGTCTTTACAACGGCCGGGAACCCTGTCACAACCGCTGCCGCAATGGCAACGCTAGATGTCATCGAAGACGAACACTTAGTTGAACGCAGTGCGAAACTGGGTGAACGGGCCAAAGCCTTCTTTGAAGCTGAGAAGCAAAAATACCCGTTCATCGGCGACGTACGGATGTATGGCTTAAACGGTGGGATTAACATTGTTGACCCTGAAACCGGTGCTGATGACGTGGATGCCACGACGAAGCTGATTTACCGGGTCTTTGAACTGGGGGCGTTGATCATTAGCCTTCGGGGCAACGTGCTTCGTTTCCAGCCACCGTTGGTCATTACGGATGAACAGCTTGATAAAGCGTTCGAAATTCTTGATCAAGCCTTTAGTGATTTTGCAGCGGGTAAGCTTTCATTACCTGATAATGCGGATGAAATGGGCTGGTAGGTTTTAGTTAACTATAATGAATTGAAAATAGCGTGCTGATCTGAATGATCGGCACGCTATTTTTGGGCTGTTAGGCGCTAATAGCTACGACTGAGTTGCAAAAAAAGGTTTATTTAACGATAAAATTTACCGAATATTAGGCAAATAAAGCGTCTTTTTGTTGATAAATGGCCACTTTTTAGGATTTTAACTAAAAAGTCTAGTAAAAGTTTATTGAAATTTTAGTAAGCGTTTACAATTTTAGAAAAAGTGTGCTAGAATAGAGCCATGTTATCAAGATAGACCTTGGCAATCGAAAAATTAATGGCTGATACCGTTAAATGTAAGGGGATACATTTACGGATTTGAACTTATTTTTAGTAAATTTTTCACAAACTTTACGATGACGGTTCAGCTTTAAAGTTCGGTTACCACATTAACTAGGAGGTTGTGACATGGCAGGTAAAAACGATAAGATCACGCTGAACCCTGAATCCTTTGCAGAAGCCGTCCTCGGCGGTAACCCAAAGAAGGATGAAGAATCCGATAAGGTATACATCAAGCGGCAGTTAACCCTGTACCTTGAAGCCTTATTGCTAGCTCAGGATTTTAACGGATTGGAAGAAACCCAGTTCGATGTTGCTAAAGAAGAACAACGTAATAAGATTCTTCAAAAGATCATTGAACGGCGTTACTAAGAGCGAAGGATGAAGGGAGCAGTCGATTAATGAATCATACAAAGCAGTATACGTCATACGCGCTTGGGGCCTTTGGGCACGACGCGTTCTACGCAACGTTAAGTACCTACTTAATGTTGTTCATTACCAGTCAGTTGTTTGATACCTCTGACAAAGCATTTAATTCACACATGATCACCACGATCACCACGATGATGATGTTGATTCGGTTAGTTGAAATTATCTTTGATCCACTGATTGGTGGGATGGTTGATAACACTGATACTAAGTGGGGCAAGTTCAAGCCTTGGTTGATGACCGGTGCAACCATCAGTTCAATTATGCTGGTCGTTATCTTCACCAACTTTGGTGGCTTAACGACGTCTAACCCAACGATGTACTTGGTTGCCTTTGGGATTGCCTACGTCATCTTGGATATCTTCTATTCATTTAAAGATATTTCGTTCTGGTCAATGTTACCAGCACTGAGTGTTGACGAAAAGGTCCGGGCTCGGTTTGGGACGGTTGGTCGTTTAGGATCAACCATTGGTGCGCAAGCCGTTCCAATTATGATTTATCCCGTTATCGTGTTCTTCTCACAAGTCTTCTCTGGTACAACTGGTCAAACGAAGACCCACGCCGGTTGGATGGGCTTCGCCGTCGTTATCGGCTTGCTTTCCTTCTTAGGGGCTTTAGCAACCACCTTAGGGACCAAGGAAAAGAAGAGCTTGATTCGTTCAAACACCGAAAAAGTTGGTGTAATCGACATCTTTAAAGCCCTTGGTAAGAACGACCAATTAATGTGGTTAGCCTTATCATACTTCTTGTTTGCTTTAGGTTACGTTGTCACCAACTCATTGTTGGCTTACTACTTCACCTACGTTTTAGGACGTTCAGACAAGTTTACCTTTGCCGGCTGGATCATGGCCGCTTTAGGGGTCATTTCAGTCTCACTGTTCCCAACCATTGTGGCCAAGGTTCAACGGAAGGCCATTTACACTGGTGGGATCGTGATGATGGTTCTTGGTTACGTGATCTTCTTGTTTGCCGGTCACAGTTTAACTGCCGTCTTAATTGCCGTCGCCGTCTTCTTCTTCCCATACCCAATGATCTTCTTGGCCGCTTTGATGACCATCACCGATTCTGTGGAATATGGCCAATGGAAGAACGGGACCCGGAACGAATCCGTTACGTTGTCAGTTCGGCCATTGATCGATAAATTGGCCGGTGCCGTTGCTAACGGGGTTGTCGGTGTCGCCGCCGTTCACTCAGGGATGATCGGTAACGCCTCACCAAGTAGCATTAGTGCCTCAGAATTGATGAACTTCAAAGTTTACATGTTCTATGGTCCAGTGATTTTGGTTGTCCTTGCCGCATTGGTTTACTTCTTCAAAGTGAAGTTAACTGAAGACAAACACCGTGAAATCGTTTCTGAACTTGAAAAGAAGTTGAAGGCTGAAGAGTCTGATGCTGAATAATTGAAAAACAATTGAGAGTCCTTTGTCGTAGCTGTTGACAGTTGCGATGAGGGCTCTTTTGCTGTCGATTGTGTCTAGCGTAAGTGTGCGGAGCGAGGCGGTTAGAAGGTGGTGTGTAAGCATGACCCAGCGAAGCTACCGGGTTTGGTAGGTTGGCTGGGTCATGCTTACATGCAACCTTCTGCCTCGCGCAGCACCATTCGGCGTGGTGGCCAGAAAGCGCGTGGTTGACAAGTTCCTACAATGTCAGGAACCCTGGAAATAACAGTTTAAGTGTCGCCGAATTTTGTAGCCTGAGAGCGCCGGTTTCCATGCGGCTTTGGCGAGCGAAGTGACGACAAACAGCCGACACCCAAATCGCACCAAACACTTACGCTGGATACAAGCGACAGTATTAGTATGATTAACGTTAACAACAAACTGTACCAGTTCACGCGCTGGACTTGAATTAATTGGGCTAGCGTGGTGTAATGAGTTATGCAATTATGTTATTTTGGTTAAAATTCATTGAGTAAAGAGAGTGTGATTGGTTATGGATGTAAAACGAAAGATGTCGACGCGTGAGGTCGTCTATTTGGCAATGTTAATTGCCGTTACGGTTGTAATTTCTCGATTTTTCCTGATTCCGGTGCCGATGACGCACGGGAACGTTAACTTGTGTGATGCGGGGATCTTTGTTGCTGCATTACTGTTGGGACGTAAACAAGGGGCCATTGTTGGGGCCGCTAGTGGATTTTTGTTAGATTTAATTTCAGGCTATTCTCAATACATGTTATTTTCATTGGTTGTTCACGGGTTAGAAGGATTCGTTGCTGGCTGGATTGGTAGTGGCAAGAAGCGGTCCGTCAAAATTTTAGCGATGGTGATTGGAACAATTGTCATGGTTGCTGGCTACTTCTTATCTGATACGATTCTGTACGGGATTTCCGTTGGGGTCATTGGGGTGCCAACTAACTTTATTCAAGGTATCTTGGGTGGGGTCGTTGGTTACCTCGTGGTCATTCCACTTGAAAGTCGCCTGCCACACTTACTTGGGTCATAGTGATGACAACGCATAACCGACCATTTTTGCTGGCAGAAGATTTATCCGCAATTGGGACAATGTCTCTGGGCGCTGCGATTCCGATTATGTCAGCCATGGACGTTCCGACCGCTATTTTGCCAACTCAGGTGTTATCAACGCAAACTGAGGGATTTGGTGAGCCGGTGTCACAAGCATCGGTTGATTGGGTTTCAGCAACGTTGGCGCACTGGCAAGCGCAGTCAGTTCAGTTATCAGGGGGCTTAATTGGTTACATTGGTCGTGAAGATTTAGTACAGACGTTAGAAGCCGCATTAACAACTCAACGGCTACCGTTGCTGATCGTTGATCCGGTGATGGCCGATGATGGCGCACTCTATCCGGGTTTGGCGTCAACCTACGTTGCTGCAATGCGACGGCTAATGGCGCTGGCAACGGTTGTGACGCCTAACTGGACGGAAGCCCAGCTTTTGACGGGACAACCAGTTGCTGGTCGGCCAACCGAGGATCAGATTCAACAACAGATGAATGGCCTTCAGTCGCTCACGGCACCGGGCACGCAATTAGTGATTACTGGTATTCCGGGTACGAATCAGGTTAAGACAGCGTGTTGGGATGGTCAGTTGACCGTGATGACGTTGCCGAATCAGGACGGGCATTTTTACGGCAGCGGGGATGTTTTTTCCGCCATTTTAAGCGGTGCGCTCGTCCACCACTGGTCGTTAGCTGATGCCGTCACATTAGCGGTCAATGGCATCAAACAATCGTTAGATCAGACTTCCGAAGCGGGGTATCAACGTCGTTTTGGGATGCAGTTAAGTCGGTTGTTACAGTGGCTTGGCTCACAGATGAGTTAACAAGATAAATAACGATTTTCAGCAGGTGTCGACAGTCATTAGTCGGCGCCTTTTTTGATGATTTTAGCAGTGGCTAACTTGAAATTCGAAGAAACATCAGTCATGATGACAGTAACAACTTAAGTCTGAATGAGGAGTGGTTGAAATGATCGATACGCACGTTAACCGAAAAGAACACGATAACATCAAGTGGCAGGTTCTTAAAGATGACGCTAGTTTGTTGCCAATGACCATCGCAGATATGGACATCGCGACACCGAAGTTTATTCGGGATGCGTTGCAAACGGTATTAGATGATAAAGTACTCGGGTATACGGCACCAAGCGATGCGTTCTATCAGTCGATTATCGCGTGGGAACAGGGACATCACGCGGTAACCCTGACGCCTGAACAGATTATTTTGATGCCAGGGGTTGTGACTGGACTATCACTAGCGGTTAGACGGTTAACACAGCGTGGTGATCAGGTCATTGTGATGGCCCCTTATTATCCGCCATATGAACAGGTGGTGACGGACAATGGACGTAAGATGGTGAAATTATCACTGGTTCAACGAGAAGGTCAGTATGTGATTGATTTTGACCGGTTAGCAACGTTGATGTCAGATCCAATTACCCGGGCAATTATCGTCTGCAATCCTCAAAATCCGGGTGGCCGAGTTTGGACGAACGCGGAACTGCAACGCATCACGGAACTGGCTTCCCAGCATAAAGTGTTCATTTTGGCAGATGAAATTCACGATGATACAACGTTCTCGGATGCCTATCCAGTGTCGATGTTGTCTGATTTGATGGGGCCGGAAGCAGCGGAGCAGACGGTGCTTTTAAAATCCGCAACGAAGGCGTTTAATCTGGCTGGAGTAAAGGCGTCGTATTTAGCCACTAAAAATCCGCGGTTGTTGGCGGTACTGAAGCGGGCTGCTACCGCCGAACAGTTGGAAGAACTGAACACGTTCGGTCTCGTCAGCACTCAAGTGGCTTACGAGCAAGGTGCGGAGTGGCTTGCGGAGGTCAATCAGTACCTGGAAGAAAACCGAAATTTAGCGTACGCGTACATTAACGAACACATTCCCCGAATTAAGCCGATGTATCCGGAAGCAACTTACCTGATGTGGCTCGATTTCATGGCCTATGGCGTGACGGATAAACAATTGGATCAGGCGTTGCGAGAGAAAGGACATTTGTGCTTGAATCCGGGCATTGATTACGGTGAAGAAGGTCACGGCTTTATGCGACTGAATTTTGCGGTTGATCGAGATGTTTTAAAGGAAGCGTTGCACAGGTTACAGGTGTTTGATCGCGACATGTAATAAATAACGTTGGCGTCACACGGGGAAAGTAACCCGGTGTGGCGCTTTTTTGACAAGTTATGTCGTACTATTACAGTCCCACAACAATTCGATGACGTTTTTTCTGAGCTCACTAACATACGCTATAATGTAGGCTATAGTTAAGAGGAGGAAATAGTGCGTTGAAGAAATCAAAGGTTCAATTTATTAAATTTGCCGTTAGTGGCTTATTGCTGGGGTTGACGACAATGGGGATCGCCACTCAAGCACAAGCGGCCAAGGTATCGCCTGAATCAAAGGTGAAGACCACCGTTAAAGTTAACGAAATGATGCGGGTCAAGACGAGCTCAACGACTGCCACGAGTAAAATTACCGCAGCCTTTTGGAACTATCCATATGGCTCTAACAAGGCCGCTAAGAAGACCCACTGGGTTAAAAACTATGCCAACAAAACGTTGATCGCCACCAAGCAAGCAACGTTGAAGAATGGGTTAAAATACTACTACGTCAAAGTTGCCAGCAAGCCAAGCGTTCAAGCTGGGTCTACACCAAGTGGTTACGCCAAATGTCGATGGTCAGCTTAGGTGATTCCATCACCAAGGGTTGGACTGGGGTTGACTACGCGACAACACCGTATCCCAAACAAGTTGGTGAAACGTTAGGGATGACGTCAACTAACCTAGGTGAGAATAACGGGAAGGTTGTTGGGAGCAGTAGCTTGGATTTAACATACAACATTGATAACCATAATTTCGATAAGGACGATGTGGCAACCATTAGCTACGGGGTCAACGATTACTTCCACGATCTGTCATTGATGTCTGTGCAATCGACGCTTGATCAAGAACTGACCGAGCTACAGGCCCAATATCCTAACTTACAGATTTTCGGTTTATTGCCATTGAACTGTTACGTTGCGGATGCCACGACTGGCGAGTACGTTTCAGCGGCAACCACGATGTACAAGGATCATGCTTATACCTTAAATGATCTACGAGATATGGAAGCCGAAGTTTACAAGGCACATAACATCAAAGTACTTGATTGGCGTGATTATGAAGGCACGATTATTCCAACGGATGATGCACGGATGACCGTCTTTGGTGATCAACGCTTGCACCCAACTCAGGCAACCTATACTGAGATGAGTGGGTATATTAGTGATTTCTTGCAGAATAATATTAAATAATAAGTGAACTGAAGCCAGAATAGCTGGTGACCAGTTGAAGAGCGCGGCGTTGATTCCTGTTGGGGTTGGCGGCGGGCTTTTTTTGTGGGTAGTTGAGTTAGAGCGGTGATGGATGTTCATTTTTAAGGCAACCGTGCCGAATGGTGCGAAACGGGGCAGAAGGTTGCATGTAGTGGGGACCAAGTAAAACTGCCCAAAGTTCAGGCAGTTTCACTTGATCCCCACTACACACCACCTTCTAAACGCCCCGTTTCGCACACTTTCAATAAATCTTCACATTTTCTCCTTAATAATTTCTTATTAATTTGATAATTTATAGATATCGACAAAGGAGGCGTTCACATGATGCAAATTGAACAAGTTGAATCTGGTCGGTTAGTCCGTTGCTCAACACCGCAGATGACAGCGCCCTTTATTGGACGTATTCTCCGAGTAGTTGTCGATCGAATCGTGGTTGAAGTGTTGAACTACCACTTTAAGGATCGGCGAGTTGTTGAGCAAAACCAGCATACGGTTGTGGTGGACTTAGCCGATGCCAAACTAATGACGATCATAAATTGTACAGTCTAATTAAATGAAGGAGTGATGAACATGATTCAATTAAATGATTTAGTTCGCTGCCAACCTAACGGAAATCTATTACGGCCATTTGTTGGGAAAGTTGAAAAGATTTACGAACGTACAGCAATGGTAACTGTAACGGAATATCACCGTGATGATCACTGGAAAGTGGTGGAGTTAACGGGACGGGTCATCGTTGCGCTGAATCGGATGCAACCGCAAATTGCCTTTGCGCCGGCGCTTGTGCCAGTAAATTCGGAGGTCGTTGCAAGATGATTCGAAGGCAAATATCAAAAGACGCTTAGCCAGCAATCGGTTGATTGTGTGGGTTAAGCGTCTTTTTAGATGGCGTGGTTGGCTGTCGTTTGTGTCCAGCGATAGTGTGCGGAGCGAGACGGGTTGAGAGCGGTGTGTAGGGGCACTTCGGTGAAAGCGCCCGGGCCTGGCGGTTTTATCGAAGTGCCCCTACATGCAGCTCTCAGTCTTGCGCAGCACCATTCGACGTGGTGGCCAGAAAGCGCGTGGTTGACAAGTTTCCACAACTTCAGGAACCCTAGAAATGACAGTTTAAGTGACGCCGAATTTTGTAGCCTGAGAGCACTGATTTTTATGCGGCTTTGGCGAGCGAAGCGATGACAAACAGCCTTCACCCAAAATCCACCCAATGCTTACGCTGGACACAAGCGTAAAGAAAAAAGTCCCGCACATCGCGGAACTTTTCTAATTTACTACTATAGATCCTCGCCAGATACCCGGTTAAAGAATTCAACGTGAATGTTGTCATCAGTGATGGTCAGTTTGGTCAAACTGCCATTAATCGTTGCAACGCCTTCATCAAGTTCAGGGGCGTAACGGTCAACGATTGAGCGAATCGTCATGCCGTGAGACACAACGAGGACGGTGTCGCCGTCTTCAGAATTGTCGCGAAGTTTGTCAAAGCCACGACTGAGACGGTCCCAGAACATGTCATTACTTTCAGCTTCACCGTAAAGATCGGCTTGGTGGATCAAATCACGGGCCTTTTCTAGACCATAAGTGCCCAAAACGTCAGATTCGGAGGTTAATTTAACCTGGGCACCAACGAATTGCCACATTTGATTTAAGTCGTTTCCTTCAAAGTAGCCGTGGCACTGTTCTCTAAATTCAGGGTATTGGTAACTGATGATGTTGAGGTTATTCGGGTTGGCCTTTAAAATGTGACGAGCAGTTTCAATTGCCCGACCAGAGTCACTACTGTAAGCAGCGGTGAAGTTGATTGCCTTAAGTTGTTCACCAGCGCGTTTGGCATCGGCGATTCCTCGATCAGTTAGAGGGGAATCAATCCAGCCCTGAACCTTATTGTAGTGGTTTAACATGGTCTGACCGTGACGAACGAAGTATGCGGTGATGGTCTTCATAATATGTGCCTCCTAGGATTTGATAACGGTTACATTCATTATAACAGATTTGGTTGTTGAACGGCGGTTTTCAAAGCGCGCGCCTTTCCAACGCGAGTTAGTAGAATAATAGTGAATATCAAAAAACACGACCAACGCATGTCGCGCTTTGGTCGTGTTTTAAGACTAAGCTTGTTGTCGTCGTTGCCAAACAAATTGCCAGAGACTGGCGATAATCAAGAGCAGGCCACCGCCAATCGACAACCACTTACCAAGTTTTAAACCAGGGGTTTCGTAAACTAAGCGAACGTGGTGCGGTCCTTTGGTGAGTGACGCCCCCACGAAGCCGCTGTTGACGATTTGGGTTGATTTCTTTTGACCATCAACGGTTAAATGCCAACCGGTCGAGTACGGAATCGACGTCGTTAAAACGCTGGCCTGTTTGCGGTTGGTGTTCCCGGTGACGGTGTTGTTGGTTACGTTCAAGTTGTTTAAGCCGTGAACTTGAATGGCACGGGTTTGTTGTTGATAGGATTTGCCAAACGGAACGGCAATCAATTTCACGTTTTTAAAGCTAAGTTTTGTGGCGTTACTGAAGGTTAGGTTCACCATTTGACGCGCTTTTGAGGAATAGCCCAGGTTGATCAAGAGGTGGTGCTTGGTTCGTAATCAGACATATTATTGATGCCCAGCTGATCAAAGGTGGTTTTAGATTTACTCGTGTTAACGTTTAAATAGTACTCGTCAAAATAAGGATGTTGGGTGATCTCACGCCAGTTATTTAACTTGTCACCCTTGGTGTTAGGCGTGCCCGCAAGCGCGGACTGGTTGGCAATCTTAGCCAATTGGGTCTTAGTTGACGGGAAGCTGGCTTGGATGCCGGATAAGTCCAAATACAGCTCGGTGTTGCGCGTCGACTTAGGCCGCTTGATTTGTAGCTGGTAAGTCTGCTGCTGGCCGAGAACATCGCTGGTCATTTGCTTCAGTCCGTTTTTATTAGCTTCGGCGTTATTGGTTAACATCAGTTGATTCTGGGCTAACAGATCCTCAACTCGGGTGGATGGGTCGTCTAAGCCGGTTGCCGCTGCGTACTTGAGCGCTTCCTTAGGATCGTCCATCAACCCCTTCGTTGAAACGGCGGCCGAAAGGGACTTACTGGTGTTGTGCTGTAAGCGGTAAGTGATGGCCTGTGGCAAAGTGGTGACGGGTTCGCTGGTGACGTTGACCTTGTAGGGAACGCTTTTGCCAACGGTGGTGGCTGAAGTTTTCGTGACACCCGACACAGTTTTGCTGGTATGTGTCCCACTCAGCAGTGCCCGTTCCTTAGTGAGCGCGTTCAGCTGGTTATACGTTGTATCGGTCAGTTGCTTGGTTTGGGTATAGGCCAGTGGTAGCGCGTACTGGTTTTTAAGCAGCACCGTCCCGGTACCATTGCCTAAACCGTAAACGGGCTGATCTGTGAAGACCGCGATGTGACCAGCTTTATTTTTAACTGGCGTGAAGCCGTAAGGGGCAGCCGCCTGATTGGCGACGTTATCTTGACGCGCGAACAGGTATTTGACCCCTAATAGGCTATTCATGGTCGTTCGGTCATCAACTTCGTCCGTTGGGTTGTTCATGGCGTTTTGGCTGTTTTGCAGTTGCTTGTTAAACGTGTTGAGGTAACCGTTTTGAACCGAGTAGTATGAACTGATCGTGTGCGTGTTCAGTAACATCGGAATGTTATTGCCAACGGTGAGTGATGTGTAGTAATCACTGGTGGTTGAGGTGCGATAGAAAGATTGATCGGCGCGATTCAGATACCGGTCCGCGGCGTCAAAATAAGTTTTCGCCCAGCGGGATGCCGTACCAGCCGGCAATTCATTTTCGGTTGATGCACTAAAGTTGGCACTGTAAAAGCCGAGTCCAGTAGTGATCACGTTCAAACAAACGAGTGCAAGTAAGCCAATTTTAAGCTGCCAAGCGTAGAGTTCTTGAAGGAGGCCATAAGCCAGTAGCGTGATAAATAGGAAGTAGATGACGTAAATAATCAGGTTATTGGTTGTCAGTTTAAGTGAAAAGCCGTTGGTTGCCCAAACGAGAATCAGTAACCCCGTCGAAACGCCTAGGAACCAAGTGAAGTCTGCTGGTTCGAGCGTGTGAATTTGATCCACAAAGCGGGCGGCAATAAAGGCGAATACGAGGTGTGCCAACAACACCCACCGATTAGATGGCGTACTCATGACGTTGAAGGTTGCGGCTACCGCTGGGACCAAAAGACCAAGCAGAATGAAAATTAGCGTGATATTGACGGCAAGGTTTTGGCGGAAGTGACGCATCATCCAAATGATACCAAGTAATGAAAGACCGCTTGTACCGATCACGACCCAGTAGTAAATGGTACCGTTCGAGTTGATTAACGCATCCGGGAGATTAAGGTAGTAAACGGGCGGATACAGTTTCAGGCCGTTCGCAAAAATCGACCCGCCAGACCGTGATGAATGCAACATCGCTAAGGCGCTTGGCAGCAAAATCACGGCGGATGTCAGTACCCCGATCACACCACTAGCAATAAAGGAACCGAGCGCTTTTAAGAAGGAGACGTTGAGCCGGTGTTTATAAGCTAAGTCGATGTAGCGGATGATGGCAAAAATGACGGCACCAATCGCTAACACGTAGGCGAAATATACGTTGCAAATCAGCACTAACCCAATTAAAAGTGCCAACCAGCCGAATGAGTGGCCCTGATAGATGCGTTCAATCGCAAGACAGAGCAATGGGAAGAAAATCAGTGGCAGTAAGAAGAATGGGTGGTGGTAGCTCACGTAAAAGGCGTAACCGTTAAACGTATAGATCAACGCACCGGTGAGTGCGCCACCGCGATTTAAACGGAACTGTTTGGCAAATGCGAGAAAGGCGAGTCCCACAACGTACAGTCGAAGAATCGTCAGCAGCTGATAACCCAGCTCAAGCTTATCGGCTGGGAAGAGGGCAATCAGATAGCTAAATGGATCACCCACGACGTAGTAGGCGAAGGTCGTCATTTGGTCGGCGCCGAGGCCGAGATTCCAAGACCAGCCAAACAGCGACTGATGCGCGGTGCCGTGAAGAATGCGATAAAATTGCGTGAGTATCGGGTAGTGCTGGGCAATCCCGTCCAGACTCCAGATAGTGGTTTGTCCCGTTAATCGAAGGGCGCCGAAGGAACAGGCAACGATGCCGACAAAAATGATGGTGTAGGCCAGCCACACCGGGACGAGTTTAGTAACTTTTTTCAAAGTAATCGCTCCAATAAAGTATAATAATGAGGTCATTGCTGTCGAAACGCGCAACAGCGATGACGATGATGGTCGCTATCGGCAAAAAAGTGGCGGTAGCGGTTATAGGTTTCGTTGGTATTTATTATGACATAGTTTAGTAGGGTGAGCGAATTAAGAATAGATGACAACTAACGAGTCCCGGAAAACGGTGGGTCGTGATATTGAGGTGTCCTTGTTAGGTTTGAAATTGCCTGACAGGTGCTAAATCGATGAATCCGGTTTCTTTGTTAGTCTATCAGGATTTTGATGGTACTTTGAAAACCGAACGATTCACTGATATTAAAACAAAATCTTTACGTTTGTGTAACAGACCGATTTTTGGGTGATTTTTCGGTAAAATAGACCAAGGAATCATGTTTGAAAGGATGAGAATTGATGGGTAAAAGAATTGAATGGGTCGACATGGCCAAGGCAATTGGGATGATTGCCGTTGTTACTGGTCATGCCATTCATCCGCTTGTGGTAAACTCACCAGCGATGAGTACCATGTTTTCAGCAATTTATTGGTGGCACATGCCGCTGTTTTTCATTGTAGGTGGGTTCTTTTTACGACCGTTAGAGCCGAATTGGGCTGGCGTGAAGCATTTTCTAAAGCGGCGGATCATTCCCAACATTAGGATGTATCTGGTGGCTGGGGGACTGTTGATTCTAGCGAGCCACTTTATTTTAGCGGAATCGTGGAAGTATACCTTATTCTATTTCGTCAGACTGCTGTACGGTGGTCGGACGTTAAACCACGAACTGTCGATTTTCTGGTACATGACGGTCTACATCGTGACCTTATTGGTCGTTGTGATGATCATTACCTGGGTCGACTCGGTTCCAGCCCAGTTCTTCATCGTGTTGATGATGTACATGGCGGGCATGACCTATACGCATATGAGTTTCTTCCAATATAAGTATGTCCCTTGGGATGCCGACATTGTTTTGGTTGCTGCGTTGTACATGCTGTGTGGTTATTATGGGTTCAAATACTACCCGAAGATTCCGCACAAAGCGTTGTTGACGGCGGCTATTATTGCGATGTACGCGGTGTTGATCATGCGGAAGTATCAAGGCATGTTACGATTTAGTTTCTACCTTAAATCACACACGATTGCGAACTCCTTCTTAGGGGCATTCATCCCGTTAGTATTGTCTCTGGGAGTCTTCCTCCTGAGCGACTTCCTAACTTCAGCCCGAATCTTCAACTGGCTGATGCCACTTGGCGTTTACTCGGGTGCCATCATGTACATGCACAAGATGATTTTTGACGTGGTTGCCAAGGTCGACGTTCTCGACCACTGGTGGGTCCAAATCATCTTCGGCCTCACGGTTCCAATTCTTTTAAACATTTTATACCGACAATTTAAAACTCGCATCAAACGTCCCAAAGTGGTGCGAGAATGAACGTAAGCACTGTCTTCGATGAAGATGGTGTTTTTTTTGTTGTCGCTAGCGTCCAGCGTAAGTGCGCGGAGTTTGTGAAACTTGGCTTCGTTGGCGCATTAATCATGGTTGATATTGTGGGCACAACCGGTCGGTCAGAAAATTTGGGCTGGAACGCCGTGGGCACGATTCTGAGCCGGAAAAACACGTCTCAGAATTCGGCCTTTCACTAAGCTGGAAGTTCACCAGCTAAGTGAAACTTCACGCTGAGCCCAATTTTCTGACCGACCTCTTGTTTGCAGGTTTTCGGCATCGATTACCGCACTCTCGAAAATTTATCATGAAGGGTTAAACTGTCGCACGATAACAATTGCGAACAAC
>NZ_BBAD01000056.1 GCF_001311075.1 Secundilactobacillus similis DSM 23365 = JCM 2765 | reverse complement strand
TCCGCTTTCTAACCGCTTTACTTCGCACTCTGTACGGGAACCGTTGATATTTTTATGGCTGGGTTAATGTTACCTAGCCGAAACGCGCTCCGAGAAGCAGAGAGCTGCACGTAAGCCACTCGCACCACAAGCCCCCAAACCCGGGGCTTCTGGCACGAGTAGCTTACGCTCCGCTCTCTAACCGCTTCTCTCCGCGCTCTACTACAAGGAGGTGTTCCCCATGGGAAACGCAATTCGAAATCGGATGCAGTTGCATCAGCAAAATATTCAGTCAGTCCTCGCTCAGGTTTTTAACCATCAACCAATCTCACGAATCGAAATCTCTCGGAACTTGGCATTGAATAAGTCCACGGTTTCCTCCCTGTATAACGATTTGAAGGAACAAGGGGTCGTTGAAGAACTTGGTGAAGGGGCTGCGTCGACAGTTGGCGGCCGGAAACCCGTATTGATCGCCATTAACCGGCGTTACGGCTACACCATGAACTTTGACTTTGGATACCGCCACTTACACGTCATGCAAAATAATCTGTCGGGCGACGTTTTGACCTATACGCAGGTCGACGTTAAGGACCTGACCATCGATGAAATCGTGCCGTTGATCGACGAGCAGCTCCAAAAAGCAAGCGGCGATGATCGTACGAGTCATGGCCTATTGGGCATCAGTTTCGCCATTCACGGGACGGTGGACAGCAACAAAATCACCTATTCACCATTTTTGAAGATGGGGTCGATCGATTTAGCCCGGTATTTTGGCACCAAATACAGCGTACCGGTGTTACTTGAAAACGAAGCCAACTTGGCCGCCGTTTACGAACGGGACTTTAACCACGGTCAATCATTAAATAACTCGGTCACCATCAGCATTCACCGTGGGATTGGGGCTGGGTTGATCATCAATAAGCAACTCTATCGCGGCGCTCACGGGGAAGCTGGTGAAATTGGCCGCTCACTTCAAATCGGTGGCTTGGCGGATGAAACACCTAAGAAAACTGAAGATTTTTGTTCAGAAGATGCCATCATCGGCCAGATCAGTGAAGCCAAAGATAACATACCATTGGATCGTCATGGCGTTGTTGAGTTGTTCAACGCTGGTGATGAAGTGACGAAGCAGGCACTGAAGTCCTTTGTGGACAACGTTGCGCGAATCATCATTAATACGACGAACAGTTATGATCCGGACGCTGTGTTCTTGAACTCGCCACTCATTGAAACGTTACCTCAGTTACTTCCAGACATTGAACTGGCTTACCAACGAATGGTAACGTCGGCAAGTGTGCCGATTGAAGTGACGAAGAATTCCCACTACGCAACGTTATTGGGCGGCTGTGCGCTCGTAACGCGGCAGGTGTTGGAGATGGATGAATTTGAGCTGCGATTTGGTGGCGTGGACGTGACACCAAGTGCTTAAGTTTAGCTGTTAAGTCATTTTAATCAGAAATATAATAGTCCCTCACGCCGATGTGAATTGACGTGGGGGATTTTGCTGTTTGTAATTGGTCAAAAAATGACAAAAAAGCGACAAGTGAGCAACGTCATATTACAGACATATTACTCTAATATTAGATTCTGTTAACGTTTCCACAAAATGAGAAAATTGTATGGATTTCCCCTTTTAACCCCTTGGAAATTGACCTATAATCAATCTAATTAGGCATTTTATATGGGGTTCAACACCCTGAAGGAGGGTGATTGAACAGATGCGTATGATGGTCATGAACTTACACTTGTTAAGTTTACCGATGTTTATTACACAGTTGATTATTGCCAGCATCTTTATGTCAGGTTTTGTGTCACTTTATCAAGAATTAGGCCAGTTTCTTGGAGGACAAAAAGCGAATTGGGCACGAATCGGGAGTCGTGTGCTGTTGATGGTCTTTTCACTAGGAGTCGGCTCACTGTTCCACTTTATGGGCTACTACGTTTACTACAATGCATGATGTTTCATAACATGGGGTTATTCATTTTGGTGTTCACCATGTTCGATACAGATTTAAAAATATGGGAATACCTGATTCGGGCCATTGCGCTGATTAGTGTATGGTCAATGCACCACATGGGGCATTTTGATCGACCGCAGTTTGCGATTTCGCTGATTCTTTTAGGCATTGCGCTGATTGCACTTCAACGCTACGGTAAACAGTTTCGGTATAATATATGGCTCAACGGTGGCCTAACCGTTTACATCTCAATTGCGTTTTGGTTGCTGTTACCACGGGTTTCTGCGGGAATGCAGGTTAGTACGGCAATCTGTATGCAGGCCATTTTGATGTTTATCCTGATGGACGTGGCCGCCTCGAATTACTGGCTACATCGGCACCGGGTCGGGGTTGAAACCGGGAAGATGGCGCAACTGGTTAATTATGATTCACTGACCAATGCGAAAACCTATGCCCTGTATCAGCACGAAATTACAACCCTGTTTAACGATGCTAAGCAACGCAACGAACCACTAACGTTGGTGGCGCTGGATGTGGATCATTTTAAGCAAATTAACGATTACTACGGGCATCTGGCCGGCAATGATGTCTTAGTCGGCGTTGCGCAAACCTTAGAACACGTGTTGGAAAAATACGGCTACAACCGCTACGTTTACCGGACGGGTGGCGAGGAATTTAACATCGTCTTCGCAGATAAGCGGCCGGATGACGTGATGTCGATCATTGACGAATGTTGGCATGCGGTTCAAAAAGCACACTACTCATACGAGGAGTACGATATCAACGTCACGATTTCAATGGGCGTGACCGCAATGACGGACCAGGATGCTTCGGTGGAAGACATCTACCGGCGTGCGGATGATAATTTGTATCAAAGTAAACGCAATGGGCGCAATACCGTTACCGTTGATGGTGAAACTCGGGATCGTAACCACCGGGATGCCATTTTGTCGACTTATGTATCTGCCCACAAAGTGTGATGAAAGTAACAGCGGATGGGGAAGCGACCCCGATGTCAAACGAACTGCTGTTGCGAAACTATAGTTATGAACATCGACGGTGGGTCGTACCTGAACATTTTCAGGTATCGGTTAAGACCCAGATCGATTTAATGACGCAATTGTTGGACTATAAGCATTGTTTCTCGATTTCAATGAATTTAGACGAGGCGCAGTTTATCGATCCAGCAACGCCGAAAGCCTTGGCTGCGTTTAGAAAGGCGCAACCAACGCTTGATTATATGGTGGTTGAAATGGAAGAATGGCCATCTCTAACGGATTTGAAATCGGTGTTAGCCGAGTATCGACAAGCTGACATTAAGTTGGTGATCGACGATGTGGCGCTTAACACAAACTTAGAAGAGCTCGATTACCTCTTGCCGTACGTTGATGGCTTGAAGTTCACGATGACGGCCAATGATGTAGCGCGGGATCGAGAACGACTTCAAACCCGCTTAGTTTACTGGTCCCGAATCGCAAAGCAGTATGACTTGTTGTTTGTTGTAAAGGGTGTCGAAAATCAAGAGGAAGTTGATTGGCTTCAAGAACATCAGATTACCGCTTACATGCAGGGGTACTACTTTGATCGGCCGGTGTTGCCAAGAGTAGAGTAGAGTGCGGAGAAAAGCGTTTCGAGAGTGGAGTACAAGGAGGCCCAAGCAAGACTGGCTGGTTTTTGGCCAGTCTTGCTTGGGCCTCCTTGTATGCAACTCTCTGCTTTTCGGAGCACATTTCGGCGCAGGCTAATCAAGTCAGTAACATCAACAAACTTCAAAATGTCACCGATCATTGCCAACTAAAGCCCAAATGGCGCCGAAACCAAAGTAGTAGCAATGAGCGTCGCCAGAAACTCTCAGTGGTAGGCCCAGACTTTGGCCAGGATTGCTTGGACGCCCTTACATACCACGCCCTGTCTTTTGGAACTCATTTCGGCGCAGGCTAATCAAGTCAGTAACGTCAACAAACTTCAAAATGTCACCGATCATTGCCAACTAAAGCCCAAATGGCGCCGAAACCAAAGTAATAGCAATGAGCATCGCCAGAAACTCTCAGTGGTAGGCCCAGACTTTGGCCAGTATTACTTGGACGGCCCTTATATGCAAGTCTGCAGTTTTGCAGAGCTTGTTACGCTCAAGTCCCAAACCACAACCAAACATACCAGAAAAGTCTATTCCAAATCCAAGCCGAAATGACAAGATGCATACCGGTCCGTACCGAAAAAACAATCCAATGCTTATCTAAAATAGTTAAATCGTAACCACAAAAAACACCATTCCAATTCACTTCACTAAAACTTTTAGTAAAGTGAATTTTTTTATTGTTCGTAAAAGTCCCTTAACACCAACGGTTTCAACGTTTCACCACTATTTTTGGCCAAAGGGGTTGCAATCTTCGATGTAAGCGCTATACTAAGTCTTGTGAGTTGGTTGTATGAACAAACTAATTAAAAGTAATCTTTAAAACTATGAGGAGGCTTTTTAAATGTCTGAAGATTTATGGGATATGAAAGACATTAAGTATGTTGGCAACAAAGATTTAGGATCAGGTGCAGAATTCCACTACTACAACCCTGATGAAGTAATCGGCGGCAAGAAGATGCGCGATTGGCTTCGTTTCTCAGTTGCATACTGGCACACATTTGACCAACGTTTGGTCGACCCATTCGGTGATGGTACTGCTATTCGCCCATACGATAAGTACAGTGACCCAATGGACAGCGCTTTAGCTAAGGTTGATTACGCATTTGAATTCTACCGTAAGTTAGGCGTTGACTTCCTTTGCTTCCATGATCGTGACTTAGCGCCCGAAGGTGACACATTACGTGAAACCAACGCTAACTTGGACAAGATCGTTGACAAGATTGTGGACTACCAAAAGACTTCTGGCATGAAGGTGCTCTGGAACACGTCGAACATGTTCACTAACCCTCGTTTCGTTGCCGGTGCTGGTACTTCACCATACGCTGACATCTTTGCTTACTCAGCTGCTCAATTGAAGCACAGTCTTGAAATTGGGAAGCGCGTCGGTTCTGAAAACTATGTCTTCTGGGGTGGCCGTGAAGGTTACGAATCACTCTGGAACACAAACATGAAGTTAGAACAAGAACACGCCGCTAAGTTGTTCCACATGGCTAAGGATTACGCTAACGAAATTGGTTTCGATGCCCAAATGTTGCTCGAACCAAAGCCAAAGGAACCAACGACTCACCAATACGACTTTGATGCCGCAACCACGATTGCCTTCATGAAGGAATACGGGTTGGACAAAGACTTCAAGTTGAACTTGGAAGGTAACCATGCTAACTTGGCAGGTCACACTTACCAACACGAAATCCGTGTTGCTCGTGAAGCCGGCTTACTTGGTTCATTGGATGCTAACCAAGGTGACAAGTTGATTGGCTGGGATATTGATGAATATCCTTCAAACTTGTACGAAACTACTGCAGCAATGTGGGAAGTCGTTCAAGCTGGTGGAATCGGCCCTCGCGGTGGTTTGAACTTCGATGCTAAGCCTCGTCGTTCATCATTCGAACCAAACGACTTGTTCTACGGCCACATCGTCGGGATGGACAGCTTTGCTGCCGGCCTACGGGTTGCATGAAGATGAAGGAAGATGGCGTCTTAGACGACTTAGTTGCTAAGCGTTACAGCTCATACAAGTCAGGTGTCGGTGCTGAAATCGAAAGCGGCAAGGCAACGTTCCAAAGCCTTGAAGCCTACTCACTTGATAAGACTCAAGCAGACCTCCGTGCCGCAACGCACTCAGATCACTTGGAACAAGTCAAGGATACGATCAACCACTACATCGTTGATACTTTGAGCAAATAATCTAAGTTAATTAATAATGAATGGTTAAATACTGGAAGCAGCTGGTAGACCCCATAGTCTGCGGGCTGCTTTTTGTTAGAGTGTGGAGAAAAGCGGTCAGACTGCGGCGTGTAAGGTGACTCAGGCAATGAGGCCTGGGCTTTAGGCCTTATTGCCTGAGTCACCTTGCACATAGCAGTCTGCTTTTCGGAACACGTTTCGGCGCGGTGGCCAAGAAAAAACAGCGAGGCCTCTTCAAAAAAGTCAACATACCGCTGATACTCAAAGCTAACCAAGAGCCGAAACAAACGTAACAGCAATGAACGTCGCCTAGAGGATGCTGTAAATAGGCAACAGTATTCTCTGGTTGACCGATAATTGTACAGGATCCAACCACCAACTCAAAGAACACGTCACTTAATCAAAACCACAACCAAAAAGGAGTATCAACATGAACGAATACGTATTAGGCGTCGACCTCGGTACCAGTGCCGTTAAAGTCTCAGCATGAACCGTGATGGTGAAATCGTTGCGCAACAAAGTTACGACTACCCATTGATCCAATCTCGCCCAGGTTACAGTGAACAAAACCCAGAAGACTGGGTCTCAGGCACAACGGTTGCGATTGTTCGTTTAATTTTGAACGACCACATCAAGCCAGCAGAAATTGCCGGGATCAGCTTCTCAGGTCAAATGCACGGGTTAGTTTTATTGGACGAAAACAACCAAGTCTTACGCCCAGCTATCTTGTGGAACGATACCCGGACCACGAAGCAGTGTGAAGAAATCACCGCTAAGTTAGGCGATGAATTTATCGATATCACGAAGAACAAGCCACTTGAAGGCTTTACGTTACCTAAGATGCTTTGGGTTAAGGAAAACGAACCTAGCATCTGGGCTAAGGCCAAGACCTTCTTGTTGCCAAAAGACTACGTTCGTTACCGGATGACTGGCCAATTGGGCATGGACTACTCTGATGCCACTGGGACTGTTTTACTGGACGTTAAGGCTGGCCAATGGAGCCAAGCTATCTGTGACGCTTTCGACATTCCAATGAGCATGTGCCCGCCATTGATGCGCTCAATTGATTCTGCCGGCAAGATTTCCGACAGTTACGCGATCTTCTCTGGTTTGGATACCCACACTGAAGTCTTCGGTGGGGCCGCTGACAACGCTGCTGGGGCAGTTGGCGCCGGTATTTTATCACCTAACATGGTCCTTTCAAGTATCGGGACGTCAGGGGTTGTGTTGAAGTACGAGGAAGACCCAACTGTTGATTACCATGGCGTTCTTCAATTTGAAGATCACGCTATTCCAGATTCTTACTACTCGATGGGTGTTACGTTGGCTGCCGGTTACTCATTGAACTGGTTCAAGCGGACGTTTGCGCAAGACGAGTCATTTAACGACATGGTTGCAGCGCTGGCAAGTCAACTGTCGGTGCAAATGGCTTGCTATACACGCCATACATCGTTGGTGAACGGGCACCTTATGCGGATGCTGATATCCGTGGGAGCTTTACCGGTGTTGATGGGACCCACCAAAAGTCTGACTTCGTTCGGGCCGTCTTGGAAGGCATCATCTTCTCATTCCGTGACATCATGGACATCTACGACGAACACAACGGTGACTTCGACACGGTCGTTGCCATTGGTGGTGGCGCCAAGAGTGAACTTTGGCTTCAAATTCAAGCCGACATCTTCAACAAGAAGGTTGTCAGCTTGACTAACGAACAAGGACCAGGCATGGGTGCCGCAATGATGGCTGCCGTTGGCTTGCTGGTTCAAAGACTTCCAAGAATGTGCCGAAAAATTCGTGCACTTCGGCAAAGCTTACTTGCCAAACCCTGAAAACGCCAAGAAGTACGAACAACTCCACAAGATTTACGCTCAAGTTTACGAGCAAACCAAAGGTATCAGCGAACAACTGTTAGACTACCGTCGCGCAAACGACTAGTTAACAGCCTTTCGATAAACATTCAAACTTGCAATATAAAAAGAAACGAACTCGTCTTGGGAATGGCGGGTTCGTTTCTTTATGTTGCTGTCGTTTGTGTCCAGCGTAAGTGTGCGGAGCGAGGCGGTTAGAAGGTGGAGTGTAAGTTCGACCCAGCGAAGCTACCGGGCTTTGGTAGGTTGGCTGGGGCGAACTTACATGCAACCTTCTGCCTCGCGCAGCACCATTCGGCGTGGTGGCCAGAAAGCGCGTGGTTGACAAGTTCTTATAATGACAGGAACCCTAGAAATAACAGTTTAAGTGGCGCCGAATTTTGTAGCCTGAGAGCGCCGTTTTTCATGCGGCTTTGGCGAGCGAAGCGACGACAAACAGCCGACACCCAAATCGCACCCAACACTTACGCTGGACACAAACGACAGTATAAAAAACGAGCTCGGTCATCGCCGAACTCGTTGAAAGGTAATTAAAGTAGTGACATCAGTCCAAAAACAATCCCACCGACGGCAACAAGTGTCATTAGAATGCCGAAGATTAGTTGGATAGTGCGAGATTGACCGCTGCTTTGACGGTCAGGATCGTGAACGAATTTTTTTTCAGATTTGAACCGGTCATCGATATCTTTACTGAGTAGTTTTTTATTATCGGGTTTATTCATAGTGGTTAATACACGGCTTTCTTTGGAAAGAATCAGGCATTCCAGTTATCACCACTATTTTACCATGGATAGGTGATGAAAATGTAGCGAAGTTAATGATGTTAATCGTTGGATGCTAAGCAGGCTGATTTAATTCAGAAAGCTTGTTATATCAAGAACTAGAACGCTTACCGAAACGGTGAATTACACCTTGTCTATTTATGCTAAGTATAATATAGTTAAAACTAGAAGGTCGGCTAACTTATCTGAATTGGGCTTGAAAATCAAAGATACCAATTCGGCATTTGTTGGGACGACGAACACGATGCATTGCGTAACCATAACGGTTGCTCAACGACAGTAAGCGCAAAGTATGCCACTGGGGTTCGGTTGATGGGGTCAACTATTTTAACCCAACTAGTGACTGTTGATGAGGGGGAAGCGACATGGCAATCAAATGGCGGTGGAAACGACCAATTTTGAAACGGTACGAACGTTTGGCGCGCCATATTGTGGCGTTACAACCCAAGTATCACGCTATGAGTGACGCAGAACTAAAGGCGCAAACAACTGAATTTAAACAACGATTAGCTTCGGGAACGGCGTTAGATGCCTTGTTACCGGAGGCTTTTGCTGTGGTTAGAGAAGCGGATCGGCGCGTCTTAGGCCTTGAACCTTACCTTAATCAGGTTACCGGGGCGATTGTGCTCTACTACGGCGACATCGCTGAAATGAAGACTGGGGAAGGAAAAAGTCTGACGGCCACGATGCCGCTGTATTTAAATGGTTTAACGGGACCCGGTAACTATCTGATCACTGCTAACGCCTACTTGGCGAATCGGGACGCGGAAGAAATCGGGCCGGTTTACGAATGGCTTGGTTTGACCGTTTCCGCTGGTGCAGCGGACGAAAAAGTTGATGACTTAGACACGAGCGAACTGGATAAGAAGGGAATCTATAGCGCTGACGTGGTGTATACGACCCACAGTGCTTTGGGCTTCGACTATTTGATGGATAACTTGGCTTCTAGCGAAGATGATCAGTTTATTCAACGGTTTCACTATGCGCTGGTTGACGAAATCGATGCGGTATTGCTGGATATGGCCCAGATTCCGTTGGTGATTTCTGGCGCTCCCCGGGTGCAATCGAACTACTATGAGTCAGTTGATAAACTCGTTAAATTACTAGAGGTTGGCGACGACCTTGATATCGAAATGAGCGACGATACCCAGAACGCTTGGTTTACTGAACGCGGCATCCATACGATTGAAACCTATTTCGGAATCACTGGTCTGTTATCACCAAAATGGTCAAGTCTGTACCGGCATTTGGTATTATCGATGCGCGCCAATTACCTCATGCATCAGGGACGTGACTACGTGTGTGAAGACGGCGAGATTACGTTGATTGACCGGGAAAATGGCCGGAAATTGCCGGGGATGAAGCTACATGCCGGATTACACCAAGCGATCGAAGCTAAGGAAGGCGTCACAATTACCTCTGAATCACGGGCAATGGCGTCGATCACGTACCAAAACCTGTTCCGAATGTTTCACAAGTTAGCCGGCATGACCGGGACGGCAAAGACGGACGTCCGTGAATTCCGGGAAACATATAACTTAGATGTCATTCAAGTGCCCACGCATAAACCGGTTATTCGAAAGGATCATCCGGATCAACTTTATATCACAAATGAGGAAAAAATTTACGCCTCACTGGCTAAAATCAAGGAAGCCTATGCAATTCACCGGCCTGTGTTGATTGAAACTGGCTCAGTCTCGATGTCGGAGTTATACTCCTACATTCTATTGAAGGAAGGGATTCCGCACAGTTTGCTGAACGCGCGAAGTGTCGGTAAGGAAGCGGATATCATCGCTGAAGCAGGTCAGCCTGGTTCGATTACGGTCGCAACTTCGATGGCAGGTCGGGGAACCGACACCAAGCTTGGTAAGGGTGTTCGAGAGATGGGTGGTTTGCTAGTTGTTGGGACCGAACCGATGGATAGTCAACGGATCGACCAGCAATTGAAGGGCCGGGCTGGGCGTCAAGCGCGCCTGGTGAAAGTTACTTCTACGTGTCACTGGAAGACAAAGTGGTGCTTGAAAACGGTCCAGCCTGGGTCAAACGTGCCCGGGTCAAATACGAGCAGCAGGTGGCTACTGGTAAACGACCAGAAGGACAGCCTTTAACGAAAAAGCGGTTCAAAAACCTCGTCAGAGATGTGCAATCGATTGCTGCTAACGGTCAGCGGGGTGCCCGGTCGCAGACGCTCCAATTTGATGAAATTTTCCGGTTGCAACGAGAAACGATTTATCAATTTCGAAATAAAGTCATGGATCAAGCTGACGTGGATGGCCTCGTTGCCAAACTCTGTGACCGAGCATTGACGACGTTACTAACACCTAACCGGCAGGATCCGTTGACTTTTGAAGGCATCTTGGATTACTTGTTCAATAATGTTGACTACAACTACGATCGCTCAACGCTGTGGGAAAACTGGCAGGCGGGTGGCTCTCAGTTGGCAAGCTACCTGAAAACGGTGGTAGAACAGCGACTGGCACTGCAACAAAAGCGGTTTGGGGCAGCAGATCAATTTTTGTATTTTGAAAAACTATCGATTTTAAAGGCCATCGACCACGTTTGGATCGAACAGGTCGATAACCTACAACAGTTACGTCAAGTGGTCAACAGTCGAGCGCAAGGCTCGCGGAATCCTATCTACGAGTACCAACGCGATGCGCGGTTATCCTTTGAACAAATGACGCATGCGTTTTGGCAAACTGCGTTACGTAACTTAATGTTATCAACGTTTACGATCAATTCAGATGGCACGATGGACGTTGATTTTCCATAAACTGTAACGAGACGGGGATGAGCATGGCATGAACAACAAGCGAGATCTAATTCGGCGCTGTATGTGGAGTATCTTTATCTTATTGATCGTGGAAGTTGGCCGCCAACTGGTCATTCCAGTAGTTGATATTTCGAGCGCCGAAGCGTTACTCCAAAAAAACCGAGCGCTACAGTTCTTCGGGTACGCTACTGGTGGGCAAATGTCGGTGCCGACCCTGTTTTCACTGGGAATTGCGCCGTACATGACGAGTAAGATTCTTTGGTCGGTGTTTACGATGGTGAATCCGGAGGGCACCCAGCATTTGACAGAACGGACGTCAAATGTGATTCAACGGTGCTTGACGCTGGCTTTTGCGTTGGCGCAAGCGCTTCAAATGGCGTTGATGATTCAAAAAACTGTAAAACCCGTTACCATTATTTCCCAATTTGATAGCTTATTGATTTTAGTGTTCACGTTAACGGCGGGGGCGATGCTGGTGGTTTGGCTGGCAGACGTCAACACGGGACGTGGTATTGGTGGTGCGGTGTTACTAATCGTGCCAACGTTGTTCAAAATTTACCGAATATGTTGGAAAACGGTCCTAATAGTAACGACCACTTCATCTTTACGCCGAAGAGTACGGCAACGCTGATTGCTTCGGTGATCGTCTTCTTGATCGTGGCGATCTTTATTTATCAAGCAGAACTTCGAATTGAAGTTGAACGAACTAGTATCATTAACTCTTATGGCAAGTCGTACATTCCAGTTCGGCTATTACCAGGTGGGGCGATGCCGTTCATGTTTTCAATTTCACTATTTGTGTTGCCAACTTATCTGCGGCATGAAGGAATTGGGAGCTATGCAGTGACGAACTTTATTATTAATCAACTTTTCAGCTATCATACTTACTACGGCATCGCAATGTACAGTCTCGTGGTTTGCATACTAGGATATGGGTTCGGGTTTGTTAATTTCCAACCTAGTGAAACAGCTAGGCACCTTAAGGAGAGTGGCGACTACATTTACAACGTTATCCCGGGGCGTGAGACGGAAAAATACCTGACGCATAAGCTCTTGATCATGATTTTTGCCGGCAACTGTTTCTTAGTAGCAGTCACGGCGATTCCGCTGATTATTGGACTGTATGTACCGGGTTATGGGAACTTAGCTTTCTTCTTTAGTGGCCTATTCATTCTAGTCACGATTTTGGATAATTTATTTGATCAGATTCGCGCCCTGTACTTTAAGGGGCAGTACGATTTAATTTGATGGACGGGAGGGACGTTGCATGATTGATTTAATTACGCCGTGGAAAAGCTTAACGTCGGCGTTTGAAGACGACATCTCAGCCAACGTTGCTAGTATGTTGAAACGGACGAAGCAACCGTATACGTTGGTGACCCTCCAATTAATGCCGCACTTACGCCACCAGTTAGAGCAGATCAATCAACTCGAGATGCCGTGGTGGAACGTCTACGATGCAATTGCTGATATCCCGATTCAAGATGGGATCCCGTTAGCGGTGGAGAATCTCGATTGGCCTGAAAATGCTGAATTTGTGCCGGGAACGGGTGCTGTATTAGTTTACGTTCAAGGGGTGCGCTATGCGAAATGCACGTATACACCAGATGATTACCTGGATCAGGTTACCCGGTATGATTCACAGGGCCAGCCAATCCAAATCGATCAGTTTGATGATCGAGGTTTTCTGAGCTGGCGGCGTGATTTACAGGCAACTGGTGAGGTGCAGACGCTGTTTAACGCCTTTGGTGACGTTGTGTTGACGAAGACGGATGCGGATGGTATTACGGTTGCACCTGGTCAACAGCGCCGATTTCGGCATGCCCATTATGATGCATTTCAACCGTTACTCGATGAATTTACCGCTAAACGAGCACACCAACAAGCCGAAACGTTTACGATTTTAGTTTACCGAGCAGGCTTTAACTATCCTAGTACGCAGGTTCTGGCGCTAACCCCTTACGATATTTTAGTGGGAAGCGGTGAATCACGGGTCACGTACACTGATGATGTTTTGCACCGGATGACATCGGTAGCCCACGCCGTAATTGCCACGGATATGGGGGCCAGTCGAGCAGTCCAACGGGCATTAGCTGATTGGGCACTGTTACTGGAAAAGCCGTTGCGGTTACTCTCGCCATATAGCAGTCGATTAGCGTTAGGCCACAGTAATGAACTGTCACAACTGGTCATTTATTGGCGGGCAACCGACCTTGTCGATGCGGCTCAGGAAGTTGTTACCCGGCAAATTTTGACTGAAATGCTGTCAAACGATGCGGTTGTTCTTCTGGCAAGCACTGATGATAATGGCACAACCATTAATGCTGTTGTTCAACAATTCGTTGACGACACGTTTAACGTTGCTGAAGACCACGCAGCGATTGAAACGGTGTTAGGGTATTTGGACGCGAAGGATCAACAGACGTTAACGCGCGAACAGGCAGATGAACTAGATGAATTAAAGAAAACTGAAAACTGGGATCAAGTGACAACGGCAGCCAAGTTTCTTCGCCGAATTCACTTACGAGGAATTGACGATCACAAGACGATGTGGGCGGCACTTGACGAAGCCCGGTTGTTACTTGATTTAAGCCCTCAAATTGATCCGTTTATTCAACTTGCGGCCATCAGTACTGGGGTGCCACAGTTAGTCAGGGCGAAAACGGAGTATGTGACGACTGGTAAAAATGGACTGGTGATCCATGATTTGAACGAAGTTGGCTGGGGATTAGCCTACTTTTTGGACGGTCTTCGCCGCTGGAATGAATCTCTGGTTTACAGCGTTGCCAAAATGGAACGTTTCTCAGACGAACGGTTAATTGAACGATGGCAGGAGGTCATGACGGATGCGGACAATTAAAGTGGTTCAAATTGGCGGTCTTCGCTGTGATTTATCCGATACTTTGGCACCAGAGTTTAAGTATTACTGGATTGCTAATGACCGAGTGGTTGATGCGGATAACAAATTAGCGCCATTTGAAGATGGTCGGTTAAAACCGGGATTTAGAACGGCAATTTTTCTGATTGCGCCGGGATCACGATTGTTGGACGATACCGAATTGGTCGCACAGTTACCCGCGTATCAAGTTATTTATGATGAACACCTCGTTTTAGCACCAGACATTGAAGCGTTGTTAGATGTAAAAGCGGCTCAGGCGATGGCCTTGTTGCAGCCAGAAACGGTTGCTCACGCGATTAACGATGACTACTTCGGTGGTCAAACAGGGTATAAGTTGAACTTTAACGAAGTTCGAATTACACCTAACTTTACCGGGCAAGTCCGACAAGAGGGACATAATCGAATGCTCTACACCGGTAGCTTTGGAAATCAGCCCCAACAATTATTAAATTGGCGGCAACGGGGCTTCGTGATGATCGATTACCAAGTGACGGTACTACCGGAAGCGGCGGTGTTGAGCGGTGATGTGACGATCAGTTTTAAGTTTTACCTTGTTGATCGAGATACGAATCAGGTTAATAAAGTCATCGAAAAGACCTTCGATGATCTTCAAGAACCGTTTCAGTTACCCCAATCTGATAAAGTTCAGTTCGTGTATGTCACAGTTTGGGCACAGGAACGGGACAAATCAGTATCGGTAATTGCCATTTTCGACGATCACGTCGGCAACGGGGTGAATTAATGCCCGGTGGGGTTCGGGTCGTTGATCAAGCTAAGATGCGTACGGAGTTACTGGTGTACTTTAATCCTGGTGATATGAAACCGCCATTGAACATTTACTTTTCCGGGTACCGAACCGCTGAAGGGTTTGAAGGAGCCTTCATGATGCAGGGCTTAGGAAGTCCGTTCTTGCTCATTGGTGATCCGCGGCTTGAAGGGGGTGGCTTCTACATGGGAAGCGCTCAGCTTGAAGCAGACTTAGTTAAAACAATCGATGGATACTTAGATCAATTAGGGTTTACGCACGATCAACTGATTCTATCAGGCCTTTCCATGGGGACTTACGGCGCACTTTACTACGCCGCGAAGCTCAAACCGTACGCAGTGATCGTTGGTAAACCATTAGTTGATTTGGGAACAATGGCCGAAAACGAACGCATTAACCGGCCAGGCGGATTCCCAACCTCGCTGGATAACCTACTGTGGCATACGGGTCGCGCAGATAGTCGGGGCGTGACAGAACTCAACCGCCACTTTTGGGCGCAGTTTAACACGGGAGATTTTGAAAATACCACCTTTGCTATCAGTTACATGAAGGAAGACGATTACGATCAAACTGCCTTTCAAGAGTTATTTAGAACGTTAAAACACCGATTCCCGAACATTAAATTGCTATATAAAGGATTAACCGGGCGGCATAACGATGATACAAACGGCATAGTGACTTGGTTCTTGGATCAGTATCACAACTTATTGCATACGGGGTTTGGCCGACAAGTAGACTAATCAAAAGGAGGATGGGTGTATGGAAACAGTCAGTGTTTTTAAATGGCCACGCGAACTGCGACAAACGTATAACTACGGCGCTCAGGTCAGTTTTGAAGCTGATGAGACGGTCAGTTATTCGTGTCCGATGATGCCACCTGGGACGGCCATCCGAACTTGGTCATCACGTGGTTCGGGTGACGCTTACCTCATGGCATCACCGCAATTGCCATTATTATTACATCAGCGCACGTACTACTTCGCGATGGCCTGCGAAGCTTTTCCAGCCAAATCAGTCTACGCACAGTTGAGCACGTTTGATGAGCAGGGTGAAACGATTGATCAGGTGACGTTTCAAGAATTATCAGGGACGTTTAGCTTACCCGATGAGGTTGCCAGCTATGAACTGAGTTTGATGAACACTAATCATCACCGATTAACGTTTTATCAGATGGTGTTGATGCCGGCTGAACTGAGTCAACGCATCAGTGGATGGGAAATGTGATTGGCGTGGCTGCAGCGGCATTTGATACGCCTCAGCTTGACGTGATCGTGGCATGTCGCAACATGGCCAATCGAAATTACCCGGTTAATACGAAGGGTGCTACAGTTATTGGCGCGTACACGCGAGCGACTTTTCAGGACCCGACCCAGTTAACGATTGCCCTAAATGATTTGACCAGCCGGGTGTGGGAGATGCAACACCGGTTATCCGAGGGGACCACAATCCGTATTCGGCGCTGGGGACAAGTTCCCGAAACTGCCACGCAACAATTAGTGGAGTTACTCCACCCAACAAATGTATAAGGGAGACGAGCAACGTGAACTTTTTTCTAAATCGTGCCATGGGTATCGGTAATTCCGGTGTCGAGCACGCCCAATTTTATCGAGCAAATCGGTTTGATCAGGCTCAGTTACCCTACCGCTTTGTCTTTACAGAATTGATTCCAGAGCTCCATGAAGCGATGGCAAAATGGCAATTAACGACGCAACAAGTGATTAATATGTGGGAGTACTTCGTCTTCGGTGACGACTACCTCACAACTGGGAAAACGCCAACTGGGACAACTCGGAAATTAACGGTGATTGACAGTACGAATACGCATCGTAAACGGGAACTAGTCACTTCATCCGGGATGCGAATTGTGGATCATTTGGTTAAATACCCAGCGGCGGATCGAAAGATGTTGTTAGTGGGTACCGCTCGAGTTGAATTATTAGACGATACAACTGGTGAACGCCGAGTGATGTACGATGTCTACCAAGATGAGCATCAGAATCATCGAATTCGCAACATTCATTTGTTTAACGAACAAGGGGCTCACCGATTCTTTCGCAATGAAGTCCTGCTGCAGCGTTACTTTTTGAACGTCCTTGATCAGGCGTTTGGCGGTCACAGTAACTTCATTATTGACCGGGATGAAAATACGGAAGCAGCGTTGTTTAATCATCAGCCAACGGGCAGTCATTTGATTGAAATGATCCATGCTGATCATCTATCTGACCGGAATGACCCGAAACATCCGTTGTGGAATAACTATTACGAGTATCTATTGACTCACCTAAATCGGGTCGATCGAGTGGTGGTTGCAACGGAACTGCAACGCCAAGATCTCTTGGTTGATTTTCCGGATGACACTGAAAAGTTCGTGACGATTCCCGTTGGTGGCATCCGGGATGAAGTCGCTGAGCACGCGACTGCAACGCTTGGCAAGCCGCTTAAGTTGGTGTCAATGTCGCGACTGGCTGCTGAAAAGCACTTGGATCTAGCAATTAAAGCCGTTGCGCAAGTGCACGATGCTGGGACGCCAGTTGAACTTGATATTTATGGTCAGGGTGGCGAGTTAAATAAACTTACACAGGTGATTAAAGACTGTCATGCTAGTGAATATATTCGGATGATGGGGCATACCAATGAGTCAGCCAAAATTTACCCGAGGTACGATGCGTTTATTTCAGCCTCCTATTCAGAAGGGTTCGGGTTGACCTATATTGAAGCACTGAATGCCATGTTACCGGTGATTACGTTTGCGGCGCGCTTTGGTGCGTTAGAACTGATTCAAGATGGCAAGAACGGATTCTTACAGCCATTTAAACGGGATGATAATGATGGCAATGTTGCCCAATTGGTGACGGGCATCAACCGGTTGTTAGCAGCTGATTATTCGGCGCTCCACGCCGAAACCCGAGCCTCAATTCAAAATTATCGTGATCACGTCATTGCCGATCAATGGAAGGAGCTTATGCATGCTTTATGAACTAACGAATATTATCCGACCAGAGACTGATAATTGGCAGCAACAACGTGCCCGGTTACAACAAACTAATGGTCAGGTGCTGACATTGGCACCCAACCCCGGCTTTAGTGGCTTGCTATCACGAGAAGGTACGCAGGGACACAACTTGATTGATTGGGTAACACAACGTGTCTATCATCCCGGAAATTATTTGTATTTTAATGAAATTCCGACAGTGACGGATGCTGAAATTTTTATGAACCAAGATCGGTCAATTTCACTAATCAGTGAAGGTGACGTTATCGGTGAAGTTGAGCTGTATGCCAATACTCGGCGTGCGGTAAAGAGCGTGACTTATCTGAATGAAGATGGTGGCCGTGACTTTATCGAAGAGTATACCTTTGATGGTGAGCTATTTAGTCGAATCTTTTACGACCGGAATGCGGTTCAAGAGATTTGTTTCTATGATAATCAACAACGCCCAGTTATTCGGTATTACTACTATGAGCGACAATTAAATTTGGTGACGATTGAAAATCCTGAAACACGCGAAGTGATAACCCAGTACGATACGCAACTTCAGTTCATGAGGACACAGCTTGCGCAGCGGTTAACGCCGGATGATCAGGTTAATATTAGTTATCTTGGTCTGGAACTCAGCGTGTTAGCTGAAACAACTTCGCAAAACACACTTTACCTTGAAGAGGCACCTTTAAATGAAGCCGGTCAGGTGAAGGGCAATTTACGTGCGATTTTAACGAATGAAGTCAAGTACGTCCAACATGTCGTTGCTAGTGAAGACGCCGCAACTGTTTTAAAGACTGCTAACTGCCCAATTGATAAGCTAATTATTAAATAGTGAATAAAAAAGTTGATTATCCAGTTAATAATTCTTGTAATTTAAATGACTTTCTCATCGCAGTTAAGTATAATAGCGGTGATACCCAATGTGATATATAGGATGCAAATTTAAATATAAACAGGGTAATTTAATGATTATTTAATATGAAGATATGTTTTAGCTTAACAAACGCATAGGAGTCCGATAGCAAAGGGGGAAGCTAAATGAAACGCAATAAGCAGCGGCAAGATATTAAGAAAAATAATAGCAAATCCCGCTATAAAATGTTCAAGAGCGGCAAGCATTGGCATATGCAGCAATTTCGACGTTTACCGGTTTTATGGGGCTAACGGCGACTTTTTCTGCTACAACGAAAGCGTCCGCTGATACAACGACTACCGGTAAAACGGTGAGTCAAGAGGTTGATGATGGGCAGGTGCTGGCAACGCAGTCCAAGACCACGATTCCAGCAACGTCAACCGTTAACTCAACCTCAACGAGTACCTGTGAAGTTGATAGTGGCGTGGATAGCACTACCGAAAGTACCACAACGAGTACAACTGAAAGTAACAGCGATAGTGAAAGTACCACGACCAGTACGACTGATAGTACGACCACGAGTGACAGTAGTAGTGATAGTGAGACGCAATCGGCGAGTGGGGTGGATAGTCAAACTACAAGCACGACGACTAGTACCACCGATAGTGGCACCAGTAGCGATACCGCTAGCACAACTAACAGTGATACGACGAGCGCAACGAGTAGTGACACGACTTCGGCATCAACTAAGAACAGTCAGTCAACGGCAAGTACGGATGAGACCTCAACTAAGGCTGATTCAACGAGTGATTTGTCCAGTGGCTTAAGTACGGCCTTATCAGCAAATGCAACGAGTACTAAGGCGGTAGCTTCAACTGATTTAACTGACAGCCTTGGTTTTACAGGAGCTACTGCAGTGACGGTGACGGATTCGGGCACGTTAACGGTTGGCCTGAAGGGTGATGCCGAATTAACGGCCACCCAACTAGCCCAACTGAGCGATTACATCAAAGCGAATAACGTGAGCCAAATCGTGATCAGTAGTGTTGCGTCGAGTACATCGAGCAACGTGAATGGCACCACTACGGATACTGGCGACACTATGAGTAGTAAAGAACTGGGTTCTGCGTTGTATCATTTGACAGGAACCCCGGTTCAAATTTCATCAATTGCGGGTGAAGCGAGTGCCATTTCGTTTGTGAAGGACTTTACGACGACGCAGACAGAAGGACAAGTTTCTGTTGGTTGGAGCAACGTTTACGTGAATAGTGATACGGGTGAAGTTATCCAGTTTACGACGAGTTCTCAGTTACAAGTGACGATTAATTCGGGCGGGTACGCCGGAATGGCAGTCAACATTTCGCAGGTTAACAATATATTTGATACTCCAGGTACAACTATCTCTGTTCCAGGTATCGATGTGTTGATCAGTAACCAGTTAGCAGCTGGGCAAAACCAAGTTACGTATTCAGTCGCAGATACACAGACAATTATTAGTGCAATGCAAACCGCCAACAAGTTGGTTAACCCAGACACCGGGACGGCGTTCGATGGCACTGTTTATACAGTTGGTAATATTGTGGTCAGTTCACCATCGCTTAGTGTGTTTGGGGCAGTTGTTCAGACTAATGCATTTGATCAAGCGTTGGATTCAACTGTTAGTTCGACTACTGATTCACCAACAACTGCTGATACCGATTCAGCAACAGCCTCGGATACTACTTCAGCAACAGCCTCGGATACTACTTCAACAACGACCAATGTATCAAACGAAACGTCGTTGTCCAAGGCCTACAGTGCTTCCAATTCGGCTAAAGATTCCACAACGCTCTCACTTTCTAACGTAGAAAGTCTATCTAAATCAGCTGTTGCATGAACGAGCAATTCTAACTCCAAGCAAGTTAGCGATTCTAGTAGTCGCTCACGCAGTGATGTTATGTCGAGAAGTATATCGACTAATGTTTATACGAGCGGATCTATTTCACTTAGTAAAGAAAATAGTACAAATGCATCCAAATCGGCTTCACTCAGCACAAAGAATTCAAGCTCGTTATCAACGAAACTTTCGGCAAGCAGTTCAACCAGTGCTTCAACAAGTGGGTCGCTTAGTGCCAATCTCTCAACGAGTGCTTCTTTAAGTGCAAATATCTCGAAGGTAGATTCAGTTAATGCATCAACCTCAGCTAGTTTATCCGACATTGCGTCAACGAGTGCTTCGAATTCGGATTTAATTAAGGACTCATTGAGTAATTCAACCAAGGATTCATTAAGCGGGTCTGTGAGTGATTCAACCAAAGATTCTCTGAGTGGTTCGGTAAGTGATTCAACTAAGGATTCATTGAGTAATTCGACTAAGGATTCGTTGAGTAATTCAACGTCTGTTAGTGTTTCAGATCAGACTTCGGCTTTAGCCTCGGCCAGTGATTCATTAAGTACGTCTAGCAGTACGTTTGAAAGTAAGTTGACGAGTCTGCAGGACTCAACATCGAAGTCATTGCACGATTCTGGAAGCGCTTCTAAGAGCGACTCAGTTAGCACATCATTGAAAAATTCACAGTTAACATCCACGTCAAATTCCGTTTCAAATAGCGAATCGGTATCTGGCTCGGTTTCCGACAGTGAATTAGTATCTGGTTCAGTTTCTGATAGTGAATCGGTCAGCGGCTCCGTTTCAGACAGTGAATTAGTATCTGGCTCGGTTTCGGATAGCGAATCGGTATCTGGTTCAGTTTCTGATAGTGAATCGGTAAGTGGTTCGGTTTCTGATAGTGAGTCAGTATCCGGTTCCGTCTCCGACAGCGAATCAGTAAGTGAGTCGGCTTCAGTTTCAGACAGTGAATCAGTATCTGGCTCGGTTTCGGATAGCGAATCAGTGAGTGAGTCGGCTTCAATCTC
>NZ_BBAD01000055.1 GCF_001311075.1 Secundilactobacillus similis DSM 23365 = JCM 2765 | reverse complement strand
TCGTTGTAATCCCGTGACTGAACGTGCAGTTAAGCACTTGAGATGGTCTGCAATGGCGACCAATTGCGCAGTATGAGATTCCGGTCAGCGGCTAGGTGGACGCTGTGTCGCGATAATTAGTGGTTGTTGACGGTCTTCCAACAACCGCTAATTATCGGGGACGAAGTTAAGACTCGCATGGGTTTTGGCGAGGCTTAACTTCGAGGGCTGAGACCGCCCTTCGGCTCAGGCCGGCCCCACAGCAGGAACCTAGTCGCTTACCGGAATCGACAGTCTAAACCAATCACTGCACTTCACAAACTAAACACACGAATGCTTACGCTGGACACAAGCAACAGCAAAAAAACGAACCAAAGCATAATTGCCTTGATCCGTTTCATCTGCCCACTAACGGGCCTTTTTAGTCTTACCTTCCCAACGAGCATAACCAGTCTTCAAAATGAAAATCTGGTCATAACCCTTCTTCTTCAGTAAGATGGCTGCTCGAGAACTCATCTCGCGACCTTGGTCATAAAGGTAAACGGGAATGTCCTTACGTAATTGTTGGTAAAATGAACGCATTGTTGAGTAAGGCATGTTACGCGCACCCAAAATGTGCCCGGCATCGAAGTCCTTTTTTTCGCGAACGTCGATGACTTGTGCCTTCCGCATGCCTGCGGTAAACGTTGCTTCATCGATCAACTTTGCAGCTTGGTTTCGCTGATAAGTTGTGTATAACCGCCATAGTAAGAACACCACGATCAAGATGACCAAGATGAGTGAATATAAGTTCCAAGTTGAAATTGCTGCCATTAAAATCTCGTCCTTCCAAACGACACTACCACTGTATTAGTGGGCGCTATCAAACCGTAAAGCAAGTGAAGCAGCCCCAATTGCACCAGCGTCGTTACCTAATTGTGCTAATTTGATCCGAGTTGAATCACGGACAGCTGGGAACGTGTTTTCTTGGAAGTACCGAGTGGTTGGTCCCAATAACGTGTTACCAGCAGCTGAAACCCCACCACCAATAATGATGTTGGCTGGGTTCAACGTATTGGCACAGTTAGCAAGTGCCAATCCCAAGTAGAATGAAACCCGATCAATGATCCGGTTAGCTAAGATATCACCGTTATCGGCCAAGTAAACGACCATCTTTGAAGTGACATCTTCGTGGTTATCAAACAGTTCCTTCAAGCGAGACTTGCCAGTAAATTCGGCAGCCATATCCTTCGCTACGTGAACGATCCCAGTAGCTGAAGAATATTGTTCCAAACAACCGCGCTTCCCACAAGTACATAGGTAACCGTTTGGTTGAACTGTGATGTGGCCTAATTCACCGGCACCACCGTTAACCCCGTGCAACAGACGACCGCCGGCAATCACACCACCGCCGACACCAGTACCCAAGGTAACGAAGATCACATCTTCGTCCTTTTCACCGGCACCCTTCCAGAATTCACCTAATGAGCCACGTTTGCGTCGTTTTCCAACACTAACTGAAGGCCAATTGCGGCTTGAATCTCATCACGTACGTGTTGGGTCGTCTTCCAGTTCAAGTTGAAAGCACCGATTACGGTACCGTTTTCAATATCAACTGCGCCAGGCGTCCCCATGCCGATTCCCATAAATTGATCCTTGGTGTAACCAGAATCAGTCATCGTCTTTTTCAATGATGCAATAATGTTAGGTACAATATGCTTTCCGTTTTCACTGACATCAGTTGGAATGCTCCACTTTTGCGTAATGTCCCCTTCGTGAGAGACAAACGCAATTTTCGTTGTGGTACCGCCTAAGTCAATCCCAATCAAACTCTTTGCCATGAATTTGTTTCCTCCAGATCTATTTCGTTTTATCTCGTGCTTCTTCGAGACGATGTTCATGCGTCAACACAAGTTTCGCATGTGCAAACGTTTTGTGGTCAATGACGCGGGCGTCATGGAGATGATCTAATTCCAGAGCCATCACTTCGATATCCCACAAACGTTTACCAACATACACATAGATGCCAAACTGTTTTAGCAACTGCTGTACATCATATAACGTTTCCATGTTGTCATCCTCCGATACTTAACACGATTTACCCTTACCATTTTACAACGTTCCGCCGTAATAGTATAGCCCAATCATCATCAAAATGATAACGATTACAGCAATTATTCGTTTTATGAAACTAATTTGGCCAATTTTCGGTGCACCAACAATATAGCCGGCAAAGAAACCGGCTGCTAGACCACCAAAGTGACCTGCCAAATCCGTTCCGGGACTAAAAAAGCCCATTACCAGATTTAAGCCAATAAACAGTAAAAACGTCTTCGTCATTTGGCGAATATAAGGGTTCTCCCAAAACGACTCACCGAGCATTAAAAATGCCCCGAATAACCCAAAAATTGCGGTACTGGCACCCGCTGATAATGCGTTCGGATTAAACGCAAAACTCGCAAGGTTGCCGCCAATGCCGGATAGTAAAAAGATGGTTAAGAACCGCCAGTGACCAAATAAAGCCTCAATTTGATAGCCTAAGAAGTACAGCGTCACCATGTTTAAAACTAAATGTTCGATGCCAATGTGCAAAAAGGTGGGTGTTAAAAACCGCCACCACTGTCCCTGTTGAATCAACGGGTTGTATTTGGCACCAAATTCAATCAAAACACCTAGGTTGTTAGAACCGCCCATCAGCGTCATCAGCCCATAGATAACCACGCAAATGGCAATTAGGCTAACCGTGATATACGGTCCCGTTAACCAACGTTTGATTCTCAATTGCATTTAACCCCTCCTAATGCGCCGTAATCACCTGCTGGATCACAATATCGTGATCTCTGACGCGCCAAGTAGGTTCTTTGAAGACTTGACAATCTAATGCTAACGTTACCGTTCGGCCGTCATAATCCGCTAAAAAGCGATCGTAATAGCCACCACCAAAACCAAGTCGAGCACCTGCCTTAGTAAATCCAAGGCCTGGTACGATCACTAAATCGATTTGATCCTTCGGGACACTGTTGCCGTTAACGGGTTCCATAATGCCATATTCGGAGCGCTCCAAACGGACCGTATCCGTTAGTGGTACAAAAACCATTGAGCGGTCTGCGGTAAACGTTCTCGGAACGAGAACTTGCTTATCCGCAGCTTGGGCAGCTTCAATGATGGGCTGCGTATCCAATTCGATGCCGGTTGACAGGGTTACTGCTACTGACTGACTCTTTGACCACGCCACAGACTCAAACAACCGTTCATACAGCGTCTTAGCTTGAAACTGACGCACATCGGCTGGGAGTTTTGTGAGGGTCGCGATAATTTCTTCGCGTAACGCTTTTTTGGTTGTCATCCATTCGCTCCTTTGTTCTAAAGAAAAAAGGCGCAGGCTTAGCGCCTTTGCCTTTACTTTGTTACCCAGAAATAATTACTTAGTTTCCTTGTGTAAGGTAACCTTGTGATCACGTGGGCAGTACTTCTTCAGTTCTACTCGGTCTGGGTTGTTACGACGGTTTTTACTTGATAAGTAGTTTTGTTCGTGACATTCAGTACATTCTAATGTAATGTGTACGCGCATGGCTTCTGACCTCCCAACATACATAAAGATTTGGCAAATAGCCTTAACTCGTAGTATTTTATCATTTTTCCAGATCAATTACCAGCCTCTAGCAAATATTTGTTAAGTCTTTTTACTTTACAGCTGATAAAGTGTGCGAAGCGAGGCGGTTAGAAGGCGGCGTGTAATGGGCTTTAAGGTAAACTACTGGGTTTTGGTAGTTTGCCTTAAAGCCCATTACACATAGCCTTTTGCCTCGCGCAGCACCATTCGGCGCGGTGGCCAGAAAGCGCATGTTTAACAAGTCCCTGTAATTTCAGGAACCCTAGAAACGACAGTTCAAGCAGCGCCGAATTTTGTAGCCTGAACAAGTACTTTTCAATGCGACTTTAGCAAGCGAAGCAACGCCAAACAGCCAATCCCCAAACAACCACAAAAAAAGAACCACCCCAAAATGAGGCAGTTCTTCATAAACTAATCTAATAACTCGAACTTGAACTCGAGTTAATCGTTGAAGTCGACTGAACCATACTCCAGTATGCGGCGTAAATCTGTTTAGCTAACTTCATGTTGTTATCTTCGGCATTGTAATCCAAGTTAGGCATTGCAAGTGCCAAGACAACCTGTGGATTAGTCGATGGTGCGTAGGAAGCCAAACTCAACGTAACGGTTTCGGTCCCCTTATAGTAAGTTTGGGCCGTCCCAGTTTTAGCTGAGATTTCTGGTTGATCGATGATAATTCGGCACCGGTCTTGTAAGTGTTCGTCCCATGAACCACGTCATAAAGGCCTTCCGTAACGAGTTTGCGTTCCGCTGAGGTCATATTGATCTCGTTTAAGACCGTTGGGGTAACCGAGGCTTTAACGGCCCCTAAACCACCGTTTTTATTGGTCCCACGAATTGACCCTAACACGTGCGGTTGAATCCGATAGCCACCGTTGGCAATCGTTGACATGTATTGGGCCACTTGCATCGTCGTGTAGGCATCGTAGTTCCCGAAGGATTCATCCAACGCGTTCCCGATATGCGCCTTGCTGCTTGAACCAGCAATCCCGGTCGTTTCACCTGGTAAATCGATACCAGTCTTAACGCCAAGACCAAACTGGTTAAAGTAGCCGCGCAACTTACTAAAGATGCTGGTGTTCATGGTTAAGGCTGCCCCAGAAGAGTACTGGAAGCCAGCTTCCTTCATGGCCAACTGCATCATGTACGAGTTAGAAGAAACTTCCAACGCGGTCGATGCGTTAACAGCCATGTTGGCACCACCGTTTTTGTTGAACCAAGAAGCCTTCTTGACCCCACCAACGGTGATTGGCATATCAGTCAGCGTGTTATTAGATGGCGTAATGACCCCATCCATCAACGCGCCAGAAATCATCGCACCCTTTACAACAGACCCCATGGTGATCGAACTGTTAATGGTCCCCAAAGCATTATTGGTAACTTTCCCAGTTGATGGATTTCGGTCAACACCAGCCATCCCAATCACGGCCCCATTCTTAGGATTCATGACCACTGCGTAAACCCCGGTCGAGTTACCAGAAGCGTTCGTACTTGCAGTACGGACTAAGGATTGCAGTTTCTTTTGGAAGCCAGCATTGATCGTTAGTTGAAGGTTATCACCCTTCTTACCACCGTACTTCTTGACTTCCTTCATGATCTTCGTCCCAGAAACTTCGACCTGAGTCTGTGACTTAGTCCCCCGAAGTACTGATTCATATTGCTCTTCGAGGTAACTTTGACCAACGGAATCGTTTCGTGAATACCCTTGGGCTAAGAATTGGTTGACCTTGTTATCTGGCAACCCAACTTTTTCCGATGAAACTGTCCCAATGATACTCTTCAACGAACTACCATATGGGTAATCTCGGGTCCAACTGGTCCCAACCTTCACCCCAGGCATCTCACCTAAGTGCTCGCCGACTTCGGAAAGCTCCTTACTCGTTACCCCAGTTTCCTTAATGTAAGTCGTGGATAACGAGTAGGCCCCACTCATCTTTGCATAAATCGTGGCATCATTGGCTTGTTGATGCGTCAACTTATACTGAGCCGGGTGGTTCAGGACATAGTTAAGGGCTTTGTCATAGGCAGTTGAGGTCGAGTACTCATTAATATGTGGAATCTTAGCCTCAACCGACTTTAACCGCTTATCAGAGGCCAAGTAGTAGTCCGCTTGATTACGAGTGGTCAAGCTCCCGGTCGATACGGTCAAATACTTACCCAACCGGTTTGCGATTCGGTACATATCGCCAGACAGCACATTGACACCCTTGGTGTAACTGATGGCTTGGTGACTCTTATTACCCACCAATACTCGACCAGTTGAATCAAAGACCATCCCCCGTTGAACGTTGTTCGTTTCAACGGTGCTATCAGTCCGGTTAACTTCCGCCTTTAACTGCGTGCCATGAAGGATCTGCAGGTAGGCAAGCTGTGCAATTAACGCAACGAAGAGGAGTCCGACAATGATGAATAAAAAGTTCATCCGAAACGGAATTTGTGACGTTGTCGTCGTCTTCCCACGTCGCGATTGGTTTTGCGTAAATCGATTAAAGAAATTTTTCAATGTCCTAAACGCTCCTTATCTAACTTCATTATTCTAACAGAATTTTATGAGCGAAACCATTTAAGCTTCACGCTTTTAAAACTTTTTACGTCTTTTTTATGCTATCCTAAATACTTAGAACCGAAACTGATGACATTTTGATCAGTCGACGCGTTAACGGAGGTTAGATTTTTGAAAACAATTCGACAATTTGTACGCCGGCACCATACGGCAACGGTCTTATGGCTCAGCTTTTTGCTCCCCATGCTCATTATGGCAGTTACTTTGCTTACCGTCACATGGCGCCGTTTGGTAATTCCAGTTTACTAACGGTAGATTTAGGTCAACAGTACGTTGACTTCTTCGCTTATTTTCGTCACAGCCTGCTTCACGATCCAAGCGGCATTTTTTATACCTTTCAAAAAGCGTTGGGTGGCGAAATGTTTGGCATTTGGACTTACTACCTATTAAGTCCCTTTAACTTGATCCTGTTACTTTTCCCGGATAAGTTTCTACCAAGTGCTATCTTCTTGATGACAGTGCTAAAATACGGGGCAGCCGGCCTCAGCTTTGCTTGGCTGCTCATGAAATCAAAGCTACATCCTGGATTTTCTGCCCTCATATTCTCCACGAGTTATGCCTTGATGGGTGGATGATTGCCAATCAGTTAAACTTGATGTGGCTAGACGCCGTCATTATTTTACCCTTGATTATCTGGGGCCTACTTAAATTAGTCAGTGTCGGTCAGATTCGAACCTATGTTATCTGGTTAACGGCACTGTTAATCATTAACTACTACATGGCTTACATGGTTTGTCTATTCACTGGGCTGTTCTTCCTCTGGCTCTGGCTAAGCCGCTGGAAATCGTGGGCGACTGCCCGACGTCAATTAGGGCGTTTCGTGATGGGCTCCTTACTATCTGCTGGCATCGCAGCAGTTACCCTGCTGCCAACAATTGCTTCGTTGATCTCAAGTAAGGCCCAATACACGCAAACCAATTGGCACTTTAAATTTGAATACTTCCCACCAAAGATGCTGGCCAAGTTCTTCCTAGGCAGTTTCAACTTTAACCAGATGCCTAAAGGGACCCCCAACCTGTTTATTGGGAGTATCGTCCTACTTGGCTGCCTATTTTTCTTCACTCAAGCGCGACATAGCGTCAAAACACGTTGGTTAGCGGCCGCAATGACCCTTATGCTGCTCGTCTCAGCTTGCTTCGAACCACTAGACCTCATTTGGCACGCCATGCAATTTCCAATCTGGTACCCTTACCGATTCTCATTTGTGATCAGCTTTTGGCTCATTTGGCTGGCAGCTAACGCACTGCAGCGTGATTTTGTTCCGAAACTCTGGCAAATTGGTCTCGTCGGGGCGATTATCCTTGCAGGAGTGGCCTACGTTTGGTTCAACTTAAAACAATTTAGCTTCTTGACGCAGAACCAAGTTTTAATCGGCGTACTCTTCTTAGTGGCTGCAATGTGCTTGATTGCCCTTCCAGATAAGGCAAGCTGGGTATACCAGATTGCTGTGATTAGCTTCGTTGTCATCGAAATGACCAGCAACGCCGTTTCAAGTCTCAATCACATTAGCTACGTGACTCAGTCGGATTACCAATCCTACTATCAAATTATGACGAAGCAAACTCACCGAGTCACCGACTCCGATAAGAGTTGGTACCGACTTACGCCAACCTTTATGCGAACTAAAAATGACCCAATGTCCGGTCAATTCAACGGTGGCTCCGTCTTTTCTTCCACTCTAGAAAAGGACATGCCGACTTTCATGGGCAACATTGGGCAACCTGACGGCGATGGTTTCGTAGCTTACACTAACGGTACTTTGTTGACGGATGCGTTGTTGAATTTTAAATACCTCATTAACCAACAATCCACCAACAATCCGACACTGTCACAATCAGCCGTTCAATCCGTCTCTACTCGACAAGATCTCAACAGCTACCGAACTAAGACAACCGATGGCACGATTACCACGTTCCAAAATCCCAACGCCCTTTCGTTAGGCTTTATGGCAAGTAATCAAGTTCTGGCACTTCATAACACGACCAAAGATCCCACCCAGTATCAGGCAAACCTCTTTGCAGCCCTTACTGGTCAGCAAAAGGATCAACACCTCTTTACAGCTGCCAACTTTGATCGGGTCGTTTTCCAAAACATTAAGCAGCAAACAAAGTTGACTGGGGCCTTTTTACAGAAGAGTAACTTCATCAAGCCTGGGGTGATCACGTTCTACTTCACCCCCAAGACCAATGATGCTTACTATTTGACGCTGGGGTCTAACCTAAACGACGATAACGTGACGATGACCTTGAATGACCATACGCTCAGTCAGTACCCAACCTACCGGCACACCATCGTGGTCAACCTTGCTAATCATCAAAAGGGACAACAAATCAAGCTTCAATTAACCTTGAAGAAGAGTTCTCTTTGGCTTCAAAACTTCACGTTATATCAATTTAATAACGCCCAGTTTGAATCATCCTTAACCCAGCTTAAATCGTCACAGTTGAAGAATAAGCGCCATACGCAACGGTCAATCCAAGGTACCGTTAACGTTAAGGGGAGTAAACGAACCTTAATGACGACGATTCCGTACAGTTCTGGCTGGCACGTTAAAGTTGATGGTCGTTCCGTTCAACCAGTCAAGGTCGCCGGGACCTTCATGGCCTTGAAATTAACGCCTGGTCACCATAACATCTCGTTTAGCTATTGGCCACCACTCTTTAACCTTGGTTTACTCATTAGTGCGTTAAGCTTACTAGCTTGTTACGTTGTGCCTCGTTGGCGTCGACGCCAGTAACACTACTTAAATAACCGCTGTAGGATAATGATCGTAATCCTATAGCGGTTATTTTTTGCTTACGCTTGTGTCCAGCGTAAGCATGTTTGATGTTAGTTTGTGAAATATGATTTGCGTGAACTGACGATTCCGGTCAGCGACTAGGTTCCAGCTGTGGGGCCGGCCTGAGCCAAAGGACGGTCTCAGTCCTCAAATTGAAGCCTCGCCAAAAATCGCGCGAGTCTTCAATTTGTCCCCGATAATTGGCGGTTGTCGGAAGTTCGTCAACAACCACCAATTATCGCGACACAGCTTCCACCTAGTCGCTGACCGGAATCTCATATTGCGCAATTCAGCAATATCGTAGAACATCACAAAACGCATTGAACGGCAACGTTATTATCAAATCAGCATAAACATGACGGTCAAATGATGAAGTTCAGCATCGCTCAATCGTTGATTCATTGTGGTTACTGAGCATTGACCACAATCGTTTCTGCAGTTATGGAGTTCTTACCCATCGTTGCCATTACGCTGTTTCGTCAACTTCAGCATGTGACCGTCAGCAGTTCTGTTACCGACAACGCACTATGTAGCGGGAGGCGGAGGCGCGCGAGGCTCAGCAGTGTCGGTATGACTTGGGCAATCGTGCCCCGTGGGGTTCGGGGTGCGAGTGCCTTAGTCATACGCGGGTCCGGAGAGATCCGGCACGGAAGTGGTCTTCTTCCGTTCCTAGCTCGTAGGCCCGTCACTGCGTTCCAGCCTCGCATAGCGCCGGAGCCTCCCGCGGCATTTTTCCACTATACAAAACCAGAATCACTGAATTTCACAAACTACACACGCTTACGCTGGACACAAGCGAAAGCAAAAAAGCAAGCGCAACAAATAATTCGTCGCACTTGCTTTGATGACTTTCGAAAGCCCTAGTTACCTAGCTTCTGTTAATCTTATAATTCACCGTTTTCAACATAATCGTACTTAGGTCCATCAACCTTAGGATCATAACTGATGGTGAGGTCGTAACCCTTGAAGAACCACTGATCGCCTTCTGGGACGAAGTAGTTCACACCGTCTTTTTGAGTGACTGCATAGGGTGCCCCTAATTCGTCATCTGGCGTTAAGCCCAATGAAAAGCCGTCGTGAACTGGGGTTTTTCCATAAACTTTACCGTAAAACCGGACGCCGCGGCCAGGGGTTAGGCCCATTTCGTCTTGGAACACTTGCTTGCTTGATCAGTAACGATAATTTTCATAGTTGTCGCTCCTTTAAAGTTGAATCCGTTTTCATAATTCATTTATACCCCATTTTTCACAAAAGCGCAAGTTAAATGCCCACACTTCAATCGCGCACAAGCTATAAAACGCCTTAAAACAACAAAAAAACGGCCACATTTTTCGTGGTCGTTCTTGATTTAAAGTCGATTCAACTTAGTGAAAAAACATTAAGCTGGTTCAACCGTTAAAATTTTAACTTTCATATCGCCGGCTGGGATATCAATCGTCACTTCTTCGCCAACGCGGTGGTCTAACAGACCTTTAGCGATTGGTGAGTCATTTGAAATCTTGCCTGAAAGCGGGTCGGCTTCAGCAGCCCCAACGATTGTGTACGTTTCAGGTTCTTCATCAGGTAATTCTTTGAAGGTTACCTTTTTACCAACTGTAATGAGATCCTGTTCAGTTTCGTTGTTGTCGATCACAGCGGCATATTGCAACATATGTTCAACCGTACTGATCCGGCTTTCCAACATACTTTGTTCGTCCTTAGCAGACTCGTATTCTGAGTTTTCGGATAAGTCCCCGTAACTCCGAGCGATTTGGATCCGGTTAATCACTTCCGGACGCTTGTTCATCTTTAAATCTTCAAGTTCTTGTTCCAACTTGACCTTACCTTCGGCCGTCATTGGATATGATTTTTGTTCAGCCACAATAGACACCTCTTAAATAGTTATTCATATTCGTCTGTCGCCTACAATATCATGTGCGACGACTTCACGCAAGGGTGAGTTCTAAAAATTAATCGGTTAACCGATTAATTCGTTCACCCTTAATTTTGATATGACGCGCTTTAATCGTTCATTCGGCCATTCTTTTTTTGCAATAAAATTGAGCGAATTTTAGTCGTCAACAAATCAATTGCAACTTGGTTTTCGCCACCCTCGGGAACAATTAAGTCGGCGTACCGTTTGGTTGGTTCAACGAATTGGTGATACATTGGCTTTACCGTCGTCAGGTATTGGTCAATGATCCAATCAAGATCACGCTTGCGTTCCTTCGTATCACGCTGAATTCGGCGAATAATGCGAATATCATCATCCGTATCCACGAAAACCTTAATATCCATCAAGTCCCGAAGCCGCTTGTCATCTAAAATCAGGATTCCTTCAACAATAATGACATCCTTAGGTTCTTGATGAATCGTTTCTTCACTTCTGGTAGAAATGGTATAGTCGTATACCGGTTCCTCAATGGGTTGGTTATGCCGTAACTGGTTCAGCTGTTCGACCAGCAGATCCGTATCAAATGCCAGCGGGTGGTCATAGTTAACTGCCCGACGTTCCGCCATCGTCATCTCAGATTGGTCATTGTAATACGCATCCTGTTGCAAGATCATGATTGATTCATTCGCCAGCTCATCGTAAATTGCCCGACTAACGCTGGTTTTACCACTACTGGAGCCGCCGGTCACCCCGATGATCACCGGTCGAGATTGTTCTGTTGCCATGTATAATTAGATTCCCTTCAATTCGCAATGAGTCGCTTTATTTATTTGCTGATTCGAGTTTAGCTGATTTTTGATTATGTTCAGCTAACGTGTTGGAATAGTAGATCTTCCCCGTCTTCGTGTTGGCCACAAAGTACAGGTAGTCCTTCTTCCGGTCAGATGGATGCAAGACGGCTTCAATTGATGACCGACTTGGACTATTAAACGGTCCTGGGCCGTAGCCAGCATTCTTGTACAGATTATATGGCGATGACGATTGGAGATCTTTCATCGACAAATTCTTCTTGTGTTTGTTGATTGCATACAAGACCGAAATATCGGATTGCAGTGGCATCCCGGCATCAATTCGATTTAAGAAAACGCCCGCAATTTTACGGCGGTTAGCCTGGTCGATACCTTCTCGTTCAACTAACGATGATAATGTCAGCACTTGTTGCACCGTCATCTTGCGCTTCTTAATTTGTTTATAGTATGGCGTTAGTTCTTCATTGGTGTGGCTCACCATCTGCTCAACCAATTGTTTCAATGACATCCGCTTGCTAACCACATAAGTTGCAGGGTAAAGGTACCCTTCAAGGCGGTAACGAACATTTTTAGACGCCATGCTCGAGGCTAATAGTGCCGGGTACTTTTTCGCTAACTGCTTCATGTATGTTTGATCTTTCATGAGGCTCAAAAATTCTTCCTTACTGAAGTCGGTTTGCGATGCAATGTTTCCCGCAACGTCTTCAACGGTTGCCCCTTCTTGAACCAACACTTTTCCTCGTTGACTCTGGATAGGTTCACTGGAGCCACCCTGTTGCAGCTGTTTAGCAACCTGCTTTAACGTCATCGAAGCCGTTAATTGGTAGTAGCCCGCCCGAAAGTTAGCGTAGTCGTGTGATTTAACAAAATAGTTGAAGACCGTTCCACTCTTAACGATCTTCTTATCCTGTAAAATCGAGCCGATTTTAGTGTTGGAAGCCCCCATTGGAATGTTGACCTGCACCACCTCAGTACTCTTAGGATTCAAGGGCTTTAACGCTGATTGAAAATACTGGTAAAACCCGATGCCCATCGTAATCAGTAAAATGACTAAAATTGTGAGCACACCAGCAATAATTTTATGCCCAGTCGTCATCTTTTTCTTCTTAACCGGCGGCGTTACCGGCGGTTGTGTGTTGTTATCCAAAATGTATCCCCCGTTCCTGTCATTCAATTCTGCTACATTATACTTGATTCCTAAGTATCCTGCAGTAAAAATTCTGGAACTTCAACAAAATATAACCATCAAAGGGCTGACGCTAAACTTATAAAAATTCAGCGCCAGCCTTTAACGTATTAAATTGGATTCAACCGATGTCGTTTCAGTGCCAGTTATGGCGATTGATTAACGAACTTCAGCGTTTAATTCCGTCTGTAACGTTGTCTCAACCTTATTGAAGCTTGGTTGACTTCATCATCCGTCAACGTTGCCGTTGGGTTTTGATAAGTTAACGTGTACGCCATTGATTGCTTGTCAGCTGGTACGTTCTTGCCGGCGTAAACGTCAAACAAGTTAACCGACTTCAGGTAAGCGCCACCCTTTTTGTTGATTAGCGCTAAAATTTCAGCATTCGTGACCGTCTTATCGACTAAGAGCGCAATATCACGCGTTACCGCTGGGTATTTGGAAATTGGTTCGTACTGGTTTGCTTGCTTTGGCATGTCAATCAAAGCATCCAAGTTCAGTTCGAACACGTAGGTTTCGTTGATCTTGTAGCTTTCGGCTACTGATGGGTGAACTTGACCAATAAAGCCAACGTAGTGCCCGTGAATGGCAATATCAGCCGTCCGACCTGGGTGCAGTTCCGGATAACGATCAGTTGCCGTAAAGGTGATATCGCCTTCGATGGCTAAGTTTTGAAGGTACCGTTCAACGATTCCCTTCAATTGATAGAAATCAACACTGTTGGCCTTAGCATTCCGCAGGTTATCAACGACTAATTGACCACTAATCGCACCAGCAATGTGTTCTTCTTCGTCTGGGCGTACTTGATCAGCATCGGCCTTGTAGAAGACCCGACCTTGTTCGTAGAGGGCAACGTCAGCCACGTGACGGGCGTTGTTGTACGCAACGTCATCAAGTAAACCACTGACTAAGTTCATCCGAGTGGTGGTGTGATCGGCCGTCATTGGCCAACTTAACTTGGTTGGTTCACTTGGGTGCATCAGGAATTGACCCGCTTTTTCCTCAGTCGTCAAGGCGTAAGAAATGGCTTGGTTAAGACCGAAGCCTTCCATTAACCGGCGTGATTCGCGAATCAGGTGTTGCTTTTCAGTCAACACACCAAGCGTGGTTGACCCAGTTGGTAACGTTGCTGGTAAGTTATCGTAACCGTAGATTCGGGCAACTTCTTCCAATAAGTCGGCTTCGATATGAATATCCCAGCGACGTGGTGGCACCGTCACGGTGAAGGTTTCATCAGCAACTGTGACACCAAAACCTAATTGTTTGAAGATTGCAGTGACATTAGCTTCAGTCAGATCCGTTCCGAGAACGTGATTGATACGCTTCAAGGAAACGCTCACCACTTCATCCTTCACATCGTAATCTGATCCTGAAACGATACCGGCAAGGACATCACCAGAAGCAAGTTCAGCAATCAACTGAGCAGCTGCATCTAAGGCTTCAGCAACGCCACCGCGGTTGACGCCACGTTCAAAGTGTTGCGCAGCGCTGGTGTGCAAGTTATGCCGTTGGGCAGTCTTTCGAATCAAAGTTGGTTCAAAAACCGCTGATTCAATGGCAACCGTCGTCGTGTGGGTTTCAATTTCAGAATTGAACCCACCCATGACACCGGCAAGGCCGATTGGTTTTTCAGTATCCGCAATCACGATGTCTTTAGGATCTAAGTCGTGTTCTTCTTCGTCAAGCGTTGTCAACTTCTCGCCAGGACGAGCAAACCGTGCTTCAACGGTTTGGTCAGCAATCGTGCCAAAGTCAAAGGCGTGTAATGGTTGGCCGTATTTTAGCAAAATATAGTTGGTAACGTCCACCACGTTGTTGATTGGCCGAACGCCGGCGTTCCACAACTTGATTTGCAACCAACGTGGGCTTGGTTGAACGGTGACGTTTTCAACGAGGCGCATCTTGTAAATTGGTGCCACGCTATCGTCGACCTTCAACGTCACCTTGTCAGCAGCTTGAGTGGTACCTTCAGTTACGTTAGGATGCGTTAACTTAGGTGTTTGTGCGTAAATGGCCCCGAGGTCATTCGCAACTCCGTAGACACTCAACATGTCACCACGGTTAGGCGTGACGTCAACGTCGATCAAGTAATCATCCATCCCAAGGTATGGGAAAACGGGTTCGCCAACTTTGGCGTCATCTTCAAGGAAGTAAATCCCATCGGCCCATTCCTTCGGCACAACGTCTTTTTCAAAACCAATTTCATCTAAGGCACAGATCATCCCGTTTGAAACAACGCCGCGCATCTTAGAACGCTTGATTTTAACGTTACCGCCGATTCGTGACCCAGGTAAGGCAACGATCACCTTCCGACCAGTTTCAACGTTAGGGGCACCACAGACGATTTGAGATAACTCATCTTCGCCAATGTTCACCTGGCACACGTTCAAGTGGTCTGAATCTGGATGGGGTTCCATCGAGACGATTTCACCCACAACGATTTTTTTCAAGCCTTCGCTAGGTTGGGTCACTGAGTCAACTTCAACGGAAGCCCGCTCGATTTTTTCAGCTAAGTCCTTTGGTGAGACCTTAATATCTAAATATTCTTGTAACCAACTGTAAGAAATTTTCATGGTCGCTGATTATCCTTTCTTCGCAAATTGGGTGAGGAACCGAACATCGTTTAAGTAGAAGTTCCGGATATCGTCCACCCCGTATTTCAACATCGCAAACCGATCAGGACCAAGGCCAAAGGCAAAGCCACCGTAAACGTCAGGATCAACGCCGGCCATCCGAAGCACGTTTGGATGCACCATCCCTGAACCGAGTACTTCGATCCAGCCAGTGTGCTTGCAGACCGCACAACCCTTACCATCACAGTTAAAGCAAGTAATATCAGCTTCAACTGATGGTTCCGTAAATGGGAAGTAACTTGGTCGTAAGCGAATATCAAACCGATCGCCGAATAATTCATGGGCAACTAATTGTAAGGTTCCCTTTAAATCGGCCATGGTGATGTGCTTGTCGATCACGATCCCTTCAACTTGGTGGAATTGGTGTGAGTGGGTTGGATCATCCGTATCACGACGGTAAACGACCCCTGGTGAGATCATCTTCAATGGGCCCTGACTAAAGTCATGCTTTTCCATTGCCCGTGCTTGCATAGGCGACGTTTGCGTCCGCATCAAAATTTCTTTTGTGATGTAGAACGTATCTTGCATGTCACGTGCTGGATGATCCTTTGGTAAGTTCATCATTTCAAAGTTGTACTTATCTTCTTCAACTTCTGGACCGGAGAGGACTTGGTAGCCCATGCCCATAAACAGGTCCTCGATTTGATCAACGATTTGTTGAATCACGTGAGGTTGGCCCTGTGCGACTGGGGTCCCTGGTAAGGTCACGTCAATTTTTTCTTCTTGCAGTTTCCGGTTTAACACGGCCTGCTTGAGTTCATCTCGCTTGGATTCAATGGCATCCTTGAGTTCATCACGAACCTTATTAGCAAACTGACCAAATTGTGGCCGTTCTTCAGCGGGGAGATCTTTCATACTCCGCAGTGCCTGCGTAATTGGTCCCTTTTTTCCTAATAATTCAACACGTAAGGCGTCTAAGTTCTTTAAATCGCCAACGTCGTGGATGCTTTGTTTTCTTTCTTGCCGGATTTTTTCCAGCTGATCCTTTAGTGTCATGACTGACCCTCCTTAATCGAATAAAAAAACTCCGCCCCAAATAAAGGGACGAAGCTTTCGCGGTACCACCCTTGTTTACTTAAATTAAGTACACTCGGTAATTGGATAACGGTAGATTAACCGGTAGATTATTTGGTCATCGCACTGATGGCCGCCCAATCCCTGCTCAGAAAGTGAATTCATTCGAACCCAAACCAGGGAATCTCATCGACCATCCCCGTCGCTGTGAGTGACTTCAAATTACTACTCTTTCTTCGTTGCATTTTGTTCAATTCGCACGCATATTAGTTTACAGCGGTTGGTGGCATTGGTCAACCTTAGAATCGGTTGCTTGGTCACACCATTTTTCAGACCAGCTGTGTACAGAACACATCACATCAGCTAGATCCCGGCCCTTTTCAGTCAAGGCATACTCGATCAACGCTGAATCTTCAAACGTTCGGCGTTCAACGATTTCGCTTGCTTCAAGTTCCTTTAAGCGTTCAACTAAAACCCGGTCTGAACACTTGGTGACTTGATGGGCGATATCTTTGAAGCGTTGTGGCCCTAAGTTCAACAAAACGTCGATGATCAGGCCGTTCCACTTCTTACCTAAAATTGAAAACGTCCATTCAAACTTTGGACATAACTCAAAGTTGACGGCGTTTGTTTGCTTATCGATTACTTGATCCATCTCTTTACCTCCAACGTCCCCCGAAAAAACGATCACTTTTCAATTTGATTTAATACTCGGCTCAATTGTTTCCGTCGCCAAGTTGCGAACCGCTGTTGTAGCGGCATGAAAAAGTCGGTCACTGCTTGAACATCGTCCACTAAACCAACAATTAAACTCTCCCGGTACTTAGGGATTGCCGCAGTTGCACCCCACATATGTTTTAAAATGATATCCTTTTCCATTGGGCTAAGTTCCGTTAGCTTTTCAGCGTTACGAAGCGCCACTCGTGGATGGATAAAGCGTGTGAGCCAAGGTTAAACTTGGTCGTCCGCCAATCATAGTAAAACAAGTCGTGCAATAACCCCGCCCGAGCAGTTGCCCGTACGTTCAAGCCGTACTTCTTAGCAATCAAATAACTTTCATAAGAAACCGCAATCGAGTGGTCCAAACGGGTGGAGTGGTGGTGTTGGGTATAATCAGCCAACTTCTGCACTTCAGGCGTTGCTAGTAAATCACTCACCAAGGCAACGTACTCTGAATCTTGGCGCCAGTTATTGTTCTTCATAGAATGCTTCCTTTACTTAAAGTAAGTTCACTTGGCTACACTATAGCGGATTGTCGTCTAAAATTCAAGCGTGAGACTCTCCAAATCGCCGACTTTCGGTAATCTTAAGGTTCACGCTAACAAGTGCACCAGACTAACCGGTTGTCTATAGATCATGGTTTAACTGAAACATCAAAACACCAGCCGCAACTGCAACGTTAAGTGATTCGGCATCACCCTTGATTGGAATGTATAAATTAATCGTGGTAGCCGCCATTAAGTCGGCTGACATCCCCTGACCTTCATTACCCATGATCAACCCAAAATCGGCCTGATTGGTGACGGTCTGGTAGTCCTTGGCTTGTTCATCAAGCGCCGAGCCATAAACTGGCATCTGACGGTCCTTTAACGTGTTGACCCATTCAGTTAAATCACCTTCAGTTAATTGGACGTGGAACTGACTCCCCTGCATCGACCGGATCACTTTTGGCGTGTAACGACTAGCCGTTCCCTTACCAAAAACAACGCCCTTAAAACCGGCTGCATCCGCCGTCCGAACCATCGTGCCAATGTTACCAGGATCTTGAATTCGATCTAATAACAGCCAAGCCCCGCTCACCGTATCTGGGGTGACGTGGTTAGCCGGTAAAATATCGATCACCGCAAAGATGCCCTGAGGCGTTACTGTATCTGATAATTTTTTAGCGATTTCATCATTGATCTCAAACTGTTCAACGTTATTAGGAAAATCAGCTTGATGTTGTTCAAGTTGGGCTGCCGTTGCCGCAATTTGGACGACTGGTTGACCTGCCGTGATCGCGTCACCAACGATGTGCCAACCTTCAACGAGGTATTGGTGGAACTTTTGATGACCCTTTTTAGTGGTTAAATGTTGCCATTTTTTAACCTTTGCATTTTGAATCGACGTAATTGTTTCAATCATATGTGGTGTCGTCCTTCCGAATTCTGTAGAATACTATTATATAGTAACACGCTTTGGAGGTGAGCATATCAAATCAGTTGTAATTTTAGTGACCGGGCGGGTTCAAGGCGTTGGGTTTCGTTGGGCGACTGCTCGAGTTGCTGCCCGTTATCACGTGACGGGCTGGGTCAAAAACAATCCCGATGGCAGTGTCACCATTCGCGCCCAGGCCGACCATCAACCCATCCTCGACCAATTCATCGCGGCGATTAAGCGGTCCCCAACCCCATACGGTCACGTGACGGAGCTGACAGTCCAACCACAACCGGTTGAGACATTTAAGAAATTTCGCATAACCGATTGAAATACCCGCCCATATCAAGTAATATTTATCCTGTTGTTATCTTTAGCGTTCGGCTTAAACGTTACCCCGAGCCTATTGAACTTACTTATTTAGAAGGGGATTGACTGGAACTCAAATGAAATCAAAAAGAAAATTACAGTTAGGTCTGGCACTCCCAGCCCTACTCCTGTTACTCAGTGGCTGTGTCCGCCGTACGAAGAGTGGTAAACCCTACGGCATGGTTTACGACTACCTCGCCGTTCCTGGTCAACACGTCATGGAATGGTTAGCACACCTGTTAAACCACTCCTATGGCTGGGCCATCATCGTGGTAACGGTGGTCGTTCGGATGGTGCTGTTGCCACTCATGGTCAAACAGCTCCGAAGCTCAACCGTGCAACAAGAAAAGATGTCGGCCATTCGCCCACACATGTTAAAAATTCAAAAACGGCAAAAAGAAGCAGCAACCCAAGAAGAACAGGCTGCCGCTGGTCAACAAATGATGCAGTTATATAAAGATAACGGCATCAGCATGACTGGTGGGATCGGTTGTTTACCATTACTGATCCAAATGCCAATTTTCGCCGCCCTTTACGCCGCCATTCAGTATTCACCAGAATTATCCTCAAGTTCCTTTATGGGGATTCCGTTGGGGAAACCGTCAATCCTTTTGGCGATTCTCTCCTTCGTGGTTTACCTGCTCCAAGGCTACCTCTCAATGATTGGGATGCCACCAGAACAAAAGAAGCAAATGCGGATCACCTTGGTCATCAGTCCAGTGTTCATCTTATTCATCACGATGCGCGCCCCAGCTGGTTTAGGTCTTTACTTCTTCATCGGCGGGATCTTCGCCTGCATCCAAACGCTGATCATTAACTTGTACCGGCCACGGATTCGTCGCGAAATCGAAGCTGAAATGAAGAAGAATCCGCCAAAGATCGTCGAAGAAGCGCCGGTTGTTGAATCAGCGACTGCTACTACTACTGACGATGCAGCGGCAACAACGGCTTCACAACCGAGTCAAGCTTCAACGACTAATACAACTAATCGGAATCGAAACCGGAATGCTGGTAAACAACAGCACCACCCACATAACGATTAAGCTTATTCACAATTCATAAAAAACGGGACTTACAATCACGGCCTTCTTCGGTCGTAATCGTAAGTCCCGTTTTTTATGCTTGCTGTCTGGTAATTAAATTTTGCCCGACGCCTAACGCATATAAAATCATTGCGCCCCATGGTAACCATTGAATCAAAAAGGTACCAATCGTGGTAACGATTGATGTTACTGACGTCACCGTTGCAGAGGCATTTTGTAACATCGCGACACTCATCAACATCGTGAACAGTGCAACGAGAATCGCCCAACGTTTTAATTTTTGGCCACCGCGCCGGTGATGGGTCAGTCCTTTTACGAGACCACCCAACACGCAAGCAACCCCGATGCCCAAAGCGCCTAACCCGAGCACGTAGAAATAACCATTCAGCCCAAATTCGTCGTTTCAAAAATCGAACTTGCTTGGCTACCAGTCACAAACCCGTGACGCCCAATTAGATAGATGATCAAACTCGGAATCACCAAGATGCTCCCAATGCGAAATTCACCGTTTGACATCAAATTAAATTTTGGTCGATGTGCCTGCTTGGCCATTGGTTGTGGGTCCTGATCTGTAAAACGCGGTTGTTCAGGTTCAACATCTGACTCAGGGTGCTCGGTAAAATGAGGCCTTACTGGTTCCGTTTCTCGATTCTGTGGCCGATCCTGCTGAGTCGGCTGTTTGCCCCACCATTTAGTTCGTCCCGTCAATAATGGGAAACCATAGCATAAAATCAAATAAATGGCGAAGATCCACCACCGAAGGCCATTGAAGACCAACGATAACCCATACGCCACCAACAACCCCCACACGTTTTGTTCAAAAAATTCTCGAACCTGTTGTAGGTGTTCCCGGCTGGGTACCAAGTCACGCCGCCAATCGGCCCCTACCGACCGCTGACGCCGTGTTCGTGATGTCGTCTCCGAGCTTGTCGCTTGCGCCTGACTTCGGGTCTGGCGACTCTGCGTTGTTTCAGTTTCAAGCGGTTCACCACACTGCGGACAGTACGGCAATGCTTCTTTAAGTTCATAACCACAATTCGGGCAAATCTCCCGTGTCATGCTTCGTCACTCCGATCTAATCAATAGGTCTTAATTCTGTAAGTCAAGCATACCTTATCTGAGCTGATTTGCCGTTGTTTGGGGTTAAAATTAAGATAAACGCAAGTTACTGTCTGGCTACATTTGTGTCCAGCGTAAGCATTCTGCTGTTTAGTTTGTGAAGTATGGTGATTGGCTTGGGCTGTCGATTCCGGTAAGCGGCTAGGTTCCTGCTATGGGGCCGGACTGAGCCAAAGAGCGGTCTCAGTCCCCGAATTGGCGGTTGTTAGAAGTTCGTCAACAACCACCAATTATCGCGACACAGCATCCACCTAGCCGCTTACCGAAATCTTACTTTGGCGCAATTCGGCACTATTGTAAACCATCTCAAGTGCTTAACTGAACGTTATGCTACAGTATGACAGCGATTGAGGTTAACTCGGTAAACACACAATCGTTCAGTAGTCGTCATTTCTGCGATGAACAAGTCTATCCTGAACATTGACTCAACTCGCTTGAACGTACTGCTGACTCGATGTCGTTACGTTGCCATTCAACACTTGCTGAGATGCTTGCAATTGTCAGCGTGCGACAGTTTGGCCCTTCATGATAAATTTTCGGGAGCGCGGCAATCGATGCCGAAAGCCCGCAAACAAGA
>NZ_BBAD01000054.1 GCF_001311075.1 Secundilactobacillus similis DSM 23365 = JCM 2765 | reverse complement strand
GTAAGCATATGTTAAAGCCAACAACAATTACTGGCTCTTTATTGACTTAATTCGCGGTTCACGTTAAACTGTTTCAAGTAAAACTTTGAAAAGTGGTGCAAACTATGCAAAAGAAAAAGAAGTCGACTTTCCAAAAGATCACGATGGTGTTCGTTTGGTTAATGATCATTGTGACCGTGGGCTCGCTTGTAGCGTCGGCTGTTGGGTCATTAGGACTATTCTAAAACCGAGATCAGTTATGAAGTCAAACGACATTGCGCGCATTACCGTTGCTTAGCAGCAGGTGTTGGGCGCTTTTTTATTGAGCTAATAATGAATTTATAAAAAATTAAAACTTAAGGTAAAGTAGAACTAGTCTGAATTTGACAGACTTGCAACTGGGCGGTTGTGGGTACGTAAACGTTCTGCGCTTGAACCTGATTAATGAATTCCGTACAATAGAGAAACTATTTTGATTGAGAGGCGTGAGTCGGTTGTCTAATCCGATTATTCAAGTGGTAGTATTGGGGGTCTTACTGATTGTATTTCGCCTCCTTCGACGGTTACCACCCTTTAAATTTTTAAAACGAGTCCGTTACTTTGATCTGCTACCAGTGTTGTGCCTTTGGTTCATGTGGCTATTAGCACACCGGTGGGATGATCCTTGGTTTGCGACCGTGATTGTGATTTGGATGTTGATATCAATCGGTTTGACCCTTGCATGGGGGTTGTCCAAGGGAGAATTGCTTTGGAATCGGTTCTTATTATTCTACTGGCGCATCAGTGCGTTCTTGCTCTTGATCATGTACGTTGTGACACTTGTGAGCAACTTCCTGAGATAGACAATTTAATCATTTTGAACCCGCTTACAAGTGGGTAATTATCCGGCCAAACTCGTTTTGGTCGGTTTTTTTTAAATCTTTTGAATAAATACTTGGTGAGATGTGGTAGAAAGTGGGGGCGTGTGGTAAACTTTAGGTAAATTGGCTTAAATTAGGAGGCGATCGCGATGTTCATGGGAGAGTTTGAGCATACGATCGATCCCAAAGGCCGGTTGATTATTCCCGCAAAGTTTCGTGAGCAGTTAGGGACGAACTTTGTGATCACGCGTGGCATGGATGGCTGTTTGTTTGGTTATCCCATGTCACAGTGGCAGGTCGTTCAGAAAAAACTAGCGACGTTACCGTTGAATAAACGGGATGCGCGAGCTTTTGTTCGTTTTTTCTATTCGGCGGCAACGGAATGCGAACTTGACAAGCAGGGGCGGGTTAATCTGCCCCAGCCCCTGATCACCCACGCGGGATTAGAGAAAGCGTGCGTGATCGTTGGGGTCTCCGAACGGTTTGAGATCTGGAGTCTTGACCGTTGGCAGGCCTTTGCTGAGCAAGCGGAAGGCAATTTTGATGAAATTGCCGAGAATTTAATTGATTTCGAACTTTAGACAATCTTTGGATGAGAAGCAGAGGAGAAGACTATGGCAACGTTCCACCATCTGACAGTGTTATTAAATGAGGCCGTTGAGGCTCTTCAAATTAAGCCTGACGGGATCTACGTTGATTGCACGCTTGGTGGCGGTGGTCATACGGGTGAAATTTTGAAGCGGTTAACTACCGGTCGATTGTACGCCTTTGATCAAGACCAAACGGCCATTGATTACAACACCGAACAGCGAGCTGATGCAATTGCAGATCAACGGTTGGTGTTAATTCATGCCAATTTCCGAGCAATCAAGTCGGAATTAGCTGCTCGGGGCGTGACTGGTGTTGACGGCATCGTTTACGACTTAGGGGTGTCATCACCTCAGTTCGATGATGCGCAACGTGGTTTCAGTTACCGTTACGATGCACCGCTAGACATGCGAATGGATCAAACGGCATCGTTGACAGCTAGGGAAGTCGTCAACGACTGGTCGTACCAGGATCTCGTTCGCATCTTTTACCGGTATGGTGAGGAAAAGTTCTCAAAGCAGATTGCACGTAAAATTGAGAGCCAACGCCAAGTTGCACCAATCGAAACGACCGAACAATTAGTTGAGGTCATTAAGGACGGTATTCCGGCAGCAGCGAGACGGCATGGGGGCCATCCCGCAAAGAAGGTTTTTCAGGCAATTCGGATCGCAGTTAATGACGAATTGTCAGCATTAGAAGATTCACTGGAACAAGCGTTAACGCTGTTAAATCCGGGGGGACGGATCAGCGTGATCACTTTTCAATCTTTAGAAGATCGCTTGGTAAAAACAATGTTTAAGGAACAGAGTAGTTTGCCTGAGTTACCAGCTGGATTACCAGTTGTGCCCGCAGAACTACAACCGGACTTTAAACTCGTGACCCGAAAGCCGATTTTACCTAACGAAGAAGAGTTAGCTGAAAATCATCGGGCGCATAGTGCCAAGTTGCGAGTGATCGAGAAAAAGTAAACGCACAAGGATATTGATTAAGGAATAGGATGATGACGTTATGGCTCAGAATAATTTGGCGAGGCAAGCTGTCCAACACGAACCGTTGCAGGAGTTACCTCAAAAACCGCTACATACTCAAACAGCGCCGCAAATTGCGACACGGCCGCGTCGGCTGGCACTCTCTAAGTTTGAAAAGTGTCTACTGACAACTTGTGGTTTGGTCGTACTGGGGCTATGTGTTTGGTTGGTGAGTTTACAGATAGGGGTCTCAACTGCGCAACAACAGTTGCAAGATATCAACACGAAGATTACAACGACCCAAAATCAAAACACCAACCATCGGCAACAAATTAATGAACTTCTGAATCGTACCCGCTTAGAACAAATTGCAAAAAAGAATGGCATGTCACTTTCGAACGGTAAAATAAGGAATGTGAATAAATGAAACAATCACCTAAACGAACGGTGACTAGTCAACAAGCACGTCGTAACCGAAGGGTTTTTGGAAGGACACTTCTGATGTTATTCACGATCGTGCTTGTGCTATTCATTGCTCGTTTTTCTTATATTTCAATTGGTAAAAATATCGATAACGTTAATCTGAGCGCCCAAGCGCAACGGTTGTATACGGCAACTCAGACGTTAAAGGCTCAGCGGGGCACCATCTATGACGCGTCAAACGAACCGATTGCGGAGGATACGAGTACCTATTCACTCTACGCAGTGTTAGACAAACGCCAAAAGAGTTTAGCGGGTGAACCGTTATACGTCACGCACAAGCAACGAACCGCGCGAATTTTGGCTAAATATCTCCCAATCAGTCGCAAAAAGGCGCTGGCTTATTTAACGCCTGACAAGCAAAACACCTTTCAAGTTGAGTTCGGGGCGGCGGGTCAAAATATTTCACTTTCAACGAAGGCCAAACTTCAAAAGGCCCACTTAACCGGGTTAAACTTTGTGCAACAGCAAGCCCGACTATATCCGAATGGCATCTTTGCATCGCACTTGATTGGTAATACAACGGCGACTGCTAAGGGTCAGTTAGTGGGGGCAATGGGCATTGAAAGTACCTATAACTCCCTGTTAAAGGTACTGATGGGTTCAAGAAAATTAAACAAGATAATAATGGTTATCAGATTCCAGGCTCAGCGCAAAAAGATCGAAAACCCAAAAATGGTGATAATGTTTATACCACATTGGATTCGAGGTTGCAGACGTTACTGGAAACGGAAATGTCTAATTTGGAAGGAAAAACCAATGCGAAGTCGATGAATGCGGTGTTAATGAATGCCAAAACTGGCGCCATTGTAGCGGCCACTCAGCGACCAACCTTTAATCCGCAAACTGGGAAGGGCCTAAGTCAAATCTGGCGTAACACCCTGTTACAAGACCAGTATGAACCTGGTTCAACCATGAAGATCTTCACCATGGCGGCTTCAATTGATAGTGGTAACTATAACGGGAATGCAACCTATGCTTCTGGTCGCTATCAAATCGGTGATCGGGTCGTGCCCGACTGGAACACAAGTGGTTGGGGAACGATTACGTACAACAAAGGGTTTGCCCTTTCAAGTAACGTTGCCATGGCACATTTGGAACAGCAAATGGGTGCTAAAACGTGGAAGAAGTACATCAAACGCTTTAAATTCCTGCAATCAACGCACTTTGGGTTGACTGGTGAACAGGCCGGCAGTATGCAGTTTACGCATACGATTGAGCAAGCCGACACGGCATTTGGCCAAGGCATCCAAGTGACTGCGATGCAGATGATGCAGGCTTTGTCAGCAATCGGGAACAATGGTAAAATGCTAAAACCATACTTGATCAGTAAAATCGTCGACCCGAACACCGGGAAGACGGTCAAATCATATGGTAAAAAGGTCATTGGTCAACCGGTTTCTGCAGCCACAGCTAAAGCGGTTCGAAAGCACATGGAAGACGTTGTGTATAAGAGTTATGGCATCGGCTCGGATTACAAAATTAAGGGTGTTAAAATCGCGGCTAAGACCGGGACGGCTCAGGTGAGTGATGGTAAGTCAGGCTATCTGTCTGGCGATAACAGTTACCTCTACTCAGTTGCAGCGATGGCGCCAGCGGATAACCCGAAGTACATTATGTACATTACGATGAAACAGCCAACGTTGCCTGGAACTGAAACGGCAACGCAACTGTTGGCAGATGTGTTTAAGCCAGTTATGAAACGGGCGCTTCAAGAGGACAGTTCTGCTAACGCAACGGCGTCAACTAAGATGCTGTCGTACGTTAACCGGTCAGTGAAGGTGGCTAAGAGCGAGTTAACGGCTCAGGGTTACCGGGTAACAACTGTCGGGACGGGCACCCGAGTACTTGAACAATCACCAACTGCCGGTCAGGTCGTCATGGCCAAACAACGGGTCATCTTGATGACGAGTGGCACGCGTTCGATGCCAGATCTCAGTGGCTGGTCTAAGAGCGATGTGTTGCGATTGGGTGAACTGTTAGGGTTAAAGGTCACTGCGAGCGGCAGTGGCTACGTGAAGTCGCAAAGTATTGCGGCTGGTAAATCACTAACCGGTACCAACCAGTTAACCGTTAAATTAAGTGTTAAATAACCAATTTGGGTATAAGAGGAGAAGCAGATGAGTTTAGTGTTAGCAGTTTTGATTAGTTTTATCGTGACGGCGGTGTGTATGCCGGCACTGATTCGGTATTTTCGGGCCAAACATGAAGGCCAGATGATTCGAGAAGAAGGACCGACTTGGCACGAAAAAAGTCGGGGACCCCGACGATGGGCGGGTTGATGTTTATCCTCGCCATTATCGTGGCAACTTTGGTCAGTGGGGCCATTACCGGACTATTAACACCGGCCTCGATGATTCTATTGTTCATCCTGATCGTCTACGGCCTGCTGGGAATGTGGGACGATTCAATCAAATTGTTCCGGCGTCAAAATGAAGGGCTAAAGGCTTGGCAAAAATTACTGGGTCAAATCGTGGGCGCTGTCGTGTTCTTCTTGGTTTACTTGCACGAAAACCTGCCCCTGTCATTAGTACTGCCAGGTTTGCCTGACTTAAACTTGGGTTACGTTTACGTGGTCTTCATCGTCTTTTGGTTAGTTGGCTTCTCAAACGCGTTAACTTAACGGATGGTTTAGATGGGTTAGTTGCTGGTTTAGGGTCAATCTCGTTTGCGGCTTACGCAATCGTGGCCTGGCACCAAAAGCAACTCGATGTTGCGATGTTTTGTATCGCCGTCGTCGGTGGCCTGTTAGCCTTCCTGATTTATAACCACAAACCAGCTAAGATCTTTATGGGTGATATGGGTTCGTTGGCACTTGGTGGGGCGTTGGCAACCGTTTCGATTCTCTTGCACCACGAACTTTCGTTGATTTGGATCGGATTGATTTTTGTTATTGAAACGCTCAGTGTGATGTTACAAGTGCTGTCGTTCAAACTCACTGGGAAGCGAATCTTCTTGATGTCACCCATTCATCACCACTTCGAAATGAAGGGCTGGAGTGAATGGCGAATCGATTTAACGTTCTGGGCAGTTGGCTTGATCACTGCGTTAACTGGAATTTGGGCAATGTGGTAAACTTAAAAACTTTATAGGTGGCGGAATTTCATGAAACAAATCAAAACGTATCAAAACAAACGGGTTATCGTCGTTGGTTTAGCCAAGAGTGGGTTAAATGCAGCGCGGTTACTCAAGCAATTAGGTGCTCAGGTAACGGTCAGTGACCAACAACCCTTAGCGAATAACCCTGAAGCACAGCAGTTAGCTGACGAGGGTGGATACCAGCTCTTACTTGGCAAGCAGACCCCAGATCAACTGGATCAAGGGTTTGACTTGATGGTTAAAAATCCCGGAATTCCGTACGATGTGCCGTTGATCAAAGCAGCTGTTGATCAAAACTTACCAATTATTGCTGAGGTGGAAATCGCCAGCGAAGTTTCAGAAGCCGAATTGATCGCAGTGACTGGGAGTAACGGTAAAACCACAACGACCACGATGATCAACAAGATGATGAATCAAGAACGGTCAGCGGGTAAGAGTGCTTACGCAGGTAACATCGGCATTCCTGCCAGTTCCGTGGTACCAACGTTAACGACTGATGATACGTTAGTGATGGAAATTTCGAGCTTCATGTTGTTAGGAACCACTGATTTTCATCCCCACATCGCTGTTTTAACGAACATTTTCTCAAATCACTTGGATTACCATAAAACCCGTGAAAACTACGTCGCAGCTAAGATGCGCATCACGGCGAACCAAACGGCTGACGACTACTTCGTGGTGAACTTTGATTCACCTGAATTAGTGTTGCTGAGCCAACAAAGTCACGCCCAAATCGTGCCATTTTCGCGGACGGCGGTTTCTAAGGCTGGGGCTTATGAACAAGATGGTATCTTGTACTATCAAGAAGACGCCATCATGGCGGCGAGCGATATCAAGGTACCGGGTGAACACAACGTTGAAAACGCGTTGGCGGCCATCGCGGTTGCCAAGATTCAAGGGAAATCAAACGACGCCATTAAGCACGTTTTGACGACCTTTAGTGGTGTACGTCACCGGACCCAGTACGTGTTAACGAGTGAGGGCCGTGAATTTTACAACGACTCCAAAGCAACGGATATCGAAGCAACTGAAATGGCGTTGAAGGGTTTTAACAAACCAGTTATTTTGTTGGCTGGTGGTTTGGATCGCGGGTACACGTTCGAACGGTTAGTGCCTTACCTCAAGGATCACGTGAAGGCCGTTGTGTTATTTGGTGAAACCAAAGACCTACTAAAGGATGCCGCGGAACAGGCTGGCGTACCCACGATTGAATTTAGCGAAAACGCTGAAACTGCCGTGCCCGTTGCTTACAAGCTTAGTGCACCGGGAGATATCGTGTTATTGTCACCAGCTAATGCAAGTTGGGATCAATACCCAAACTTTGAAATCCGGGGTGACAAGTTTATTCAAGCTGTTGAAAAAGTCACTGGTCAAAAGGAGGAGCTGTAATGCGGTTAATGGTATCAGGAGGCGGTACTGGGGGCCACATCTACCCAGCGCTAGCCGTGATCAACGAACTTAAGCGTCAAGATCCCGATGCCGAAGTCTTGTACGTGGGATCGCATCGAGGAATTGAAAGTAAAATTGTGCCCGATCTGGGGATTCCCTTTGAAGCCATGACGATTCAAGGGTTTAAGCGGTCATTATCGCTAGAAAACTTTAAGACGCTGTACTTGTTTTTGAAGAGTGTGCATCAAGCGAAGAAACTCGTGCGCGAGTTTAAACCAGACGTTGTGTTGGGAACCGGTGGTTATGTGTCTGGGGCCGTGCTCTACGCGGCAGCTAAGCAACACATTCCAACGGTGATCCACGAACAAAACAGTGTGGTGGGGATGACGAACAAATTCCTCAGTCGGTATGTTGATCGCATCGCCATCAATTTTGAAGCCGCTAGAGCTCAGTTTCCAACTGAAAAAGTGGTGATGACGGGGAACCCGCGGGCACAAGAAGTCGCGAATGTTGAGAGTCACTTTAGCCTGACGAGTTTTGGCCTTAAGGATGGCATTCCCACGTTGATGGTCGTTGGTGGGAGTCAGGGCGCACTTAAGCTCAACCAGGTGATGGTTGCGGCGTTACCACAACTGGCCCAACGTCAGTACCAGGTCGTCTTCGTAACTGGCCCTAAGCGCTATGACGATGTGATGGCGAAGGTTGCTGGACTTGAATCGGCGGATAATATTTCGATTCAAGCTTATGTCAATAACATGCCAGAAGTATTGCCAAAGGTCGCTGCAGTCGTCGGGCGTTCTGGCGCAACAACGTTAGCTGAACTAACGGCGCTTGGCGTACCATCGATTTTGATTCCAAGTCCATACGTGACGGCGGATCATCAAACGAAAAATGCGATGAGCTTAGTCAGTCAACAAGCCGCCGTGATGGTCAAAGAAAGTGATCTGACGAGTGAGACCTTGTTGAAAGCGATCGATGAGTTAATGACGGATGATGCAAAACGCCAATCGATGGCGGCAGCAGCTAAGCGGATGGGCAAGCCCCACGCTGCAACTGAAATGTTAGACTTATTACGGGACGTTGTTGCGGCACATTAGGAGGTTGTGGGATGAAATTTAACCTCGATCGACGAAAATCACAGCAAAAGGTTGCCGTTACCCCCTGGGAAAAGTATCAAGATCAGGAGCGTCATCGACAGGCGGCGGCTAAGAAAAAGCACCGACAGACTCGAATTGGCAAAAAGTTACCGCAGTTACTCCGCCAAAAACACCGGCGGCTGGCGCAACGGATGGGAATCGTGATCGGTATTTTTACCGTTGTTTTGGTGATTGCGCTGTACTTTGCAACGCCAATTAGTCATATCTCAATGATTAAAGTCACTGGTAACCAAGCGTTGTCGGTGAACCAGTTGAGTGCGATGACGGGAATCAAGCGGGGAAATTCGATTTATAAAGTTCGTGGGCGAGAAAAGGCCATTGCCAAGCGCGTGGTTGCTAAGAATGCGCGAATTAAACAGATTCGCTTGTCGATCTCGAGCATGAACGTATTGACCATTCACGTCAGCGAATATCGAACAGCTGGGTACGTGCCAGCCAATGGTTACTACCGAGTTGCCCTTGAAAGCGGTGTGGTGACCAATGAGCGCCAAACGCAACCAACGGGAAGCTATCCGGTTTACGATAAGTTCAACTCACAAACCAAATTAGCCGCCATGATCAAACAGTATGCGAAGTTACCGCAGAAGATCAAATCGGGCATTTCGGAAATTCAGTTTAAGCCGTCCAAGGCTAATCCGGAACGCATCCACTTGTTTATGAACGACGGGAACGAAGTTTATGCAAGTTTGTCGACTTTTGCGACGAAGATGGCGTATTATCCAAGTATTGCAGCGAAGATGAAAACGAGTGGCGTGGTTAACTTAGAAGTTGGGGCGTACTCGTATGCATTTTAGTGAGAACCGTTCTTGATTTTGACAATGAGGTCGGGTCGATTTAGGGAAATTTAAGCCTAAATTGACCGACGACATTTTCAGAAAAGGGAACGGTTTCAATCTAAAACGGGATATTCAGTAAAAATCGGCGGTATTGCGCGAGATAACTGCTTTTTTTCCACACTCTGCACTTTTTTCGGGGTATGGGTTTGTGGTAAACTGAATAGTAAACTAAGACTATTTTCACGGATCACACATTAAAAGTCGAAATTAAGAGGAGGCTCCTGCAAATGGATACTTCAGGTATGTATGTAGGACTTGATATCGGGACAACCTCAATAAAAGTAATCGTGGCAGAGTATTTGAAGGGACAGCTCAATGTGTTAGGTTTTGGCAATGAGCGTTCAGATGGTCTGAGTCGTGGCGTTATCGTGGATATTGATAAAGCAAGTGAAGCGATCAAGCGTGCGGTGAAGGCGGCTGAAGAAAAAGCAAGTATTCAGATCCACGATGTTATTGTGGGTATCTCGGCGAATATGTTAAAAATTGAACCCGTTAGTGGGCTGGTTGCCATTGGTGATCAGGCCCGGGAAATTACCGACCAAGATGTTCGAGATGTCGCGGCGGCGGCCATTATTCAAAACTTGCCGCCGGAACGCGAAATCATTAACCTCGTGCCCGATGAATTTATCGTGGACGGGTTTGACGGCATTAAGGATCCCCGCTCAATGGTGGGGGTTCGGTTGGAAATGAACGGGATGTTGTTTACAGGACCTAAAACAATCGTACATAACACCAAAAAAGCGGTTGAACAGGCGGGGTTAAACCCTCAGCTTGCAGTGGTCAGTCCAATTGCTCAGGGCCTGAGCGTCTTGAGTGATGGTGAACAGGACTTCGGGACGGTGTTACTCGATCTTGGCGGCGGTCAGTCAACGGCAGCCGTAATTCATGATCACCGGTTGAAGTACGCTGAGGTTGATCCTGAGGGTGGCGATTACATCACCAAGGATATTTCAGTCGTGTTGAACACCTCGATTGAAAACGCCGAGAAGTTGAAGCGTAACTACGGTTATGCAGATTCAAGTCGGGCCTCCGAGGACGATCAATTTCCAGTCGACGTTGTTGGTCAAAGTCGGCCAACCGAAATTTCAGAAAAGTATCTGGCAGAGATTATCGAAGCCCGGCTTTTACAGATTTTCGGTAAGCTAAAGACGCAGTTGTCAGCAACAAACGCGCTATCATTACCAGGCGGGATCGTATTGACTGGTGGGGTAGCAGCGTTGCTTGGTATCACTGATTTGGTTAAGGCCGAATTTGATACCGCTGTGCGGGTCACGATTCCCGACCAAATGGGATTGCGACACCCATCGTTCACCCAAGCCTTGTCACTGGTTAACTACCGGGGTCAGATGAGTGAAGTGGCCTTGTTGGTTCAATCCGCATTAACTGGTAATCAACAGTTAGTCCGGCAAGCGCAAGCACAACAGACGACCTCTCAGTCAGTTGCACCAACGACGACTGAGACGCCATCAACACCTGCATCAACCGATACACGAGCAAAACAGCCGAAGAAGCGCGGCCAAGGAATCAGGAAATTCTTTAGCGATTTCTTTGATTAATTAGATTACTGGAGGGATTTGAAATGGAATTTTCGTTAGATTCGACACAAAATCGTGGCGCCAACATTAAAGTGATTGGTGTCGGCGGTGGCGGTGGCAACGCGGTTAACCGGATGATCACGGAAGATGTTAAGGGCGTTGAGTTTATCGTTGCGAACACGGACGTGCAAGCATTAGAGGCGTCACAAGCTGAAACTAAGATCCAATTAGGACCGAAATTAACTCGTGGACTTGGTGCAGGGTCAAACCCAGAGATTGGGTCAAAGGCCGCTCAAGAAAGTGAAGAACAAATCAGCCAAGCCCTTGATGGCGCTGATATGGTCTTTGTTACTGCGGGCATGGGCGGTGGTACCGGGAACGGTGCGGCCCCAGTTGTGGCTAAAATTGCCAAGGAACAGGGTGCCTTAACCGTTGGGGTTGTTACTCGCCCATTTACGTTTGAAGGCCCTAAGCGTGGCAAATACGCCGCTGAAGGGGTTGCCGCAATGAAGGCCAACGTTGATACGTTGATCGTGATTGCTAACAACCGCTTACTTGAAATCGTCGACAAGAAGACCCCAATGATGGAAGCCTTCCAAGAAGCCGACAACGTGCTCCGTCAAGGGGTTCAAGGCATCTCTGATTTGATCACCAGTCCTGGTTACGTGAACTTGGACTTTGCGGACGTGAAGACGGTCATGCAAGATCAAGGCTCTGCTTTGATGGGAATTGGCTCTGCCAACGGTGAAAACCGGACGGAAGACGCCACCAAGAAGGCCATTTCATCGCCACTGTTGGAAGTGTCAATTGATGGTGCTGAACAAGTGTTATTAAACATTACCGGTGGCCCAGACTTGTCCTTGTTTGAAGCCCAAGCTGCGTCTGAAATCGTGTCACAAGCTGCAACCAGCGATGTGAACATCATCTTCGGGACGTCAATTGACGAAAACCTCGGCGATGAAGTTCGCGTAACGGTAATTGCAACCGGAATCGACCAACGTAAGCGCGAAGCCGAAAACGCCTCAAGAAGTGCACGTCACTTATCAAGTAACGACACCACTAACGGTCACATGGTGAACCATGACGACCGTGGTGCCGGATTAGATTCTGACCAATTTAGTAGCTTTGGCGCCAGCCAAGCTAACCAATCACAAAATGATACGCAAAACCGGCGCCCAGCAGCCAGTGAATTTGACGGCGTTGCTAAGCCAAAGTTTAGCGTGTTCAACAACGATGATACTGATGCACCAAGCTCTGATGATACTGGGTTAGACACACCACCATTTTTCAAGCACCGTCGTAAGAACGATTAGTTATTCGCTGGCAAACCACGAAATTTTGAAGGGAGGACGTCACCGATGGGCAAGTTTAGTATGAGCCGTTTCTTTGGAATTGATGATGACTATGAGACTGATGAGCAACAGGTCGAACCTTCGCAGGAACCAACTGAACCGCAGTCGGTCGTTGCAAAACGACCACGGCATGATAACAAAGTGGTGTCCATTAATGCACCGCGACCTGGGGTGAACAAGATTTCGTTGTACGAACCCCGATTGTATTCGGACGTTCAAGAAATTGCGAGCCAGTTGTTGGCAAATCAAGCTGTGATCGTTAACTTTTCGCGAATTGATGATGCAACCGCTCGGCGGATCGTTGATTTTTTAACGGGGACCGTTTACGCAATCGACGGGGACATTGAACGCATTGGGAACCCAATTTTTCTGTGTACCCCACATAACTTTGAAATTTCAGGTGATCTTTCAGCCAGTATTAACGAAACGTTTAAATAAGGAGTGAGTCTTTGGCATCAATTGTCGCTTTAATCTTTACTGGATTAGGAAAACTCATTGGGCTTTACATGCTAGCAATTATTGTGTATGCCTTAATGAGTTGGTTTCCAGGGGCTTATCAAACCGGTTTTGGCCGGTTTTTAGGTCGAATCGTTGAACCGTTTCAAAGCTGGTTTAATTTTGCACACGTTGGGATGCTGGCTTTCAACCAGTTGTCGCCATCTTTGTGCTTGGCATTATTCGAAGTGGCCTGTACTACGTTGAGGAGTTGCTGTTTCGGCTTCTTGGCTGGTACTAGGATCGATGTAGGAGGATTTGGACGTTGGCTGATACCGTTGCGCAGCATTTTCGTAGAGAAGAAGCACCGTTTGTTGAAAGTGCCACTGGTTGGATTCAACAGGCTAGTGATGAATACCGACCGATTTTGACCCATTTCTTGAATCCCAGGCAACAGTACATTTTAGAAACGTTGGTTAACCGTGACGATGAGCTGAAATTAGGGCTCAATGGTGGTTATCCCGGCGCTGAAATGCAACGAGGATTGATTTATCCGGCCTACTTTGAGATCGGTGAAGCTGATTTTGAGCTTAATTTGTTTGACATCGATTACCCAACGAAATTTACTGAGTTACACCACGGGCAGATTTTAGGGTCAATGTTGGCGGCTGGAATCGATCGTGAAGTATTAGGGGATATTATTACTGACGGTCAAGCTTGGCAGGTCTACACGACCAACGAGATGAGTCGCTATATTGCCTCGCAGGTCGACCGAATGGGTAGGATTAAGGTGCGGTTGAACGAACTGGATTTATCGGCGCATCTGATACCACTCAATGCCTGGGAAGAAGAATCAACGATCTTGTCATCTGCACGGTTGGATAACGTGGTCGCAACGGGATTTCACTTATCACGACACCACGCTAAACAGTTGATTGAAGCGGGGCGGATCCAGCTAAACTGGAATCCGTTTGAACGACCAGATTATCAATTGGCGCATGAAGACGTGATTTCGGTTCGCGGTTTTGGCCGCGTTCGGTTGACCAGCGTGGATGGTGTGACCAAAAAAGATAAGCTTAAGGTGACACTAGCGGTATTGCACAAGTAACTCAAACGGGGAGGGAGCTCTATGGTACTGAGCCCATTAGATATTCATAACAAGGAATTTTCAAGTAAGTTGCGTGGTTATAATATTGACGAAGTAAACGACTTCTTGGAACAAATCATTAAAGACTACCAGATCACATTGGATCAAAACAAGAGTTTGACGGAACAGTTATCTTCTGCAAACGAAAAACTCAAGTACTTTAACGATTTAAAGGACTCGTTGAATCAATCAATTATTGTGGCCCAAGAAGCAGCCGATAAGGTTCGGTCAAACTCACAAAAAGAGGCCGAAATTATCAATCGTGAGGCCCAAAAGCAAGCGAATGACATTGTCAGCGAAGCAACTGAAAAAGCCAACCAGCTGATTCAGGAGGCCTCAAAGCGGGCTCAGACCTTAGCCGTTGAAACCGATGATTTGAAGAAGAGCACCCGCGTCTTCCGGCAACGACTCCAAGTCATGCTTGAAAGTCAGTTGGAAGAAATCAAGAGTGACAACTGGAATAACCTGTTAAAGGACGACGGTACGTCATCCTATGACGAAATTCAACAGGTAATTGCGGCAGGTAGCCTTGACAATGACGAGGAAGATGGCGTAAACTCGACTTCACAAGCAGAAGAACCTGCGGATGAGATTTATGACGCGGATCAACCAGTTGATCCCAACCACGATCAGAGTACTGAGACGGTGGTCATTTTCCCAGACGATGAGGAGAAAACTGCTCATTAATTTAAACGACGATGGAGAACAGCAAGTCGCGTGAGATGCTTCAGAGAGCCGGTGTGAGGTGAAAGTCCGGTAGCCACTGTCACGTGATAGATCATCTTCTAGTTGTCTGACTGATAAGTAAGTCAGGCCGGTCCAACCCCGTTAACGGTTAAGATAAGAGAAACTAGTTTTTATAAATTTGGGTGGTACCACGAAGATTTCGTCCCTTTGGATGAAGTCTTTTTTGTGCACTAACCCATTATTAAAAGGAGGGACCCCACATGCGGGTTAAGGATACGCTTAACTTAGGCAAAACTAAGTTTAAAATGCGTGGTAATCTTCCAGTTAAGGAAGTTGAACGTCAAAAGGCGTGGGAAGATAACCATGTGTACCAACTGAGACAAAAATTAAATGAAGGCAAACCATCGTTTATTTTACACGATGGCCCCCCATATGCGAATGGTGACATTCACATGGGTCATGCCTTGAACAAGGTTTCAAAGGACTTTATCGTGCGTTACAAGTCAATGAACGGTTTCCGGGCACCTTACGTTCCTGGTTGGGATACTCACGGGTTACCAATCGAACAAAAGTTGACCCAACAAGGCTACGACCGTAAGAAGATGAGTACCACTGAATTCCGTCAACTTTGTCGCAAGTACGCGTTGGAACAAGTTGATCGTCAACGTAAGGGATTCAAGCGCTTAGGGGTTGCTGGTGATTGGGATAACCCATACTTGACCTTAAAGCCAGAATTCGAAGCACAAGAAGTTCGGGTCTTTGGTGCATTTGCTAAACGCGGCTTGATCTTCAAAGGTAAGAAGCCTGTCTTTTGGTCATGGTCATCAGAATCAGCTTTGGCTGAAGCCGAAGTTGAATACCATGACGTGACGTCACCATCTGCTTTCTACGGCGAACAAGTTGTTGACGGTAAGGGCGTATTGGAAAACGGCAATACATACATGGTGGTTTGGACGACGACCCCATGGACGATTCCAGCTTCTGAAGGGATCACCCTTGATGCCACCTTTGACTACTCAGTTGTTCAACCTAAGGGCGAAGACCGAAAGTTTGTTGTGGCAACGGAATTGTTGGCCGATTGTTCTGAGAAGTTCGGTTGGGAAGACGTTCAAACGTTGAAGACGGTTAAGGGTCAAGAACTTGACCGCGTCTTATGCCAACACCCATTCTACCCAGAACGGAAGTTGGTCACGATGATGGGCGACTTCGTTACGCTTGATGCCGGGACTGGGTTGGTTCATACCGCTCCTGGTTTTGGTGAAGATGACTTCCGGGTTGGGAAGCAGTACGACTTGGACATCCTCGTGCCAGTTGACGATAAGGGCTACATGACCAGTGAAGCCGGTGACGATTTTGAAGGGGTCTTCTATGAAGATGCCAACCAAATCTCATTGGATAAGCTGAAGGCAGCCGGTTTATTGCTGGACTACATGCCATACGAACACAGTTACCCATTTGACTGGCGGACCAAGAAGCCAGTTATCTTCCGGGCAACGCACAGTGGTTCGCGTCAGTGGATAAGATTCGTGATGAAATTTTGAAATCAATTGATGACGTGACCTTCTACCCAGATTGGGGCAAGAAGCGGTTATACAACATGATTCGTGACCGTGGTGACTGGGTCATTTCACGGCAACGGGTTTGGGGCGTGCCACTCCCAATCTTCTACGGTGAAGATGGAGAAGCCATTATCACCCCAGAAACCATCGAACACGTGGCTCAATTGTTCGAAAAATACGGCTCAGACGTTTGGTTCGACCGCGAACCAAAGGATCTCTTGCCAGAAGGCTTTACTTCAGAACATTCACCAAACGGTAAGTTTACCAAGGAAAACGACATCATGGATGTTTGGTTTGATTCAGGTTCGTCACACCAAGGCGTCTTGGTTGAACGGCCAGAACTCGATTACCCAGCTGACATGTACCTTGAAGGGTCTGACCAATACCGTGGCTGGTTCAACTCAAGTTTGATCACCAGTGTTGCGGTTTCAGGTCACGCACCATACAAGAGCATCCTGTCACAAGGCTTCACCTTGGATCACGAAGGTCACAAGATGAGCAAGTCGTTGGGGAACACGATCGCACCTTCTGAAATCATCGATAAGATGGGGGCTGAAATCGTCCGCCTCTGGGTGGCTTCGGTTGATAGTAGCGCCGATGTTCGGGTGTCAGTTGACGCCTTCGTTAAGATTTCGGATTCTTACAAGAAGATCCGGAACACGATGCGTTACATTTTGGCGAACACGAGCGACTTTGATCCTGCAACGGACGCCGTTGCAACGGATCAATTGGCTTCAGCTGATAAGTACATGTTGGCGAAGTTCAACCAGTTAGTGGCTGATGTAAAGGCCAACTACGACAAGTACGATTTCTTGGACATCTACAAAGAATTGATGAACTTTGTGATTACGGATCTGTCAGCCTTCTACCTTGATTTTGCTAAGGATATCCTTTACATTGACGCGCAAGACAGTGCTTCACGTCGCTCAATGCAAACCGTTCTTTACCAAATCGGCGTTGGCTTGACGAAGTTGATGACCCCAATCTTGCCACATACGGCTGAAGAAATGTGGCCATTCTTCAAGGAACCAGAAGACTTCGTTCAATTGGCCGAAATGCCAACGGCAGTCACCTTTGATGGCGAAGATGCCTGGTTGCTAACTGGGATAACTTCATGGCTGTTCGGAGCGATGTTTTGAAGGCCTTAGAAGAAGCCCGGGATCAAAAATTGATTGGGAAGGCTGCCGATGCTAAGGTTGCGCTGTACTTGGATGACAAGCATGCCCAATTGCTAGATAGCTTGGCAACTAACGTCGAACAAGTTTTGATGGTTTCTGGCTTAACGGTGGCTGCTTTAGCAGATGCCCCAGCCGAAGCTGAAAACTTTGATGACGGTGTGGCTGTCCAAGTCGCTGCCGCTGACGGTGACGTTTGTGATCGTTGTCGGATGACCCGTGAAGATGTTGGTAGCGATTCAGCATACCCACACTTCTGTGCGCGCTGTGCCAAGATTGTTCGGGATAACTTCCCAGAAACGGCTTCAGCTGAGTTTGAAGATTACGAAGCAAAATAAGCATTTAAGTTAACGAATACAATGACTTCGGTCGTTGAAATAGCGTCGTTGATTGCCCTTGAATTTGGGGGAATCAACGGCGCTATTTGCTGTCGCTTGTGTCCAGCGTAAGTGTGCGGAGCGAGACGGGTTGAGAGCGTAATGTAAGGGGCTTCGGTGAAAGCGCCCGGGCCTGGCGGTTTTATCGAAGCCCCTTACATGCAGCTCTCAGTCTCGCGCAGCACCATTCGGCGTGGTGGCCAGAAAGCGCGTGGTTGACAAGCTCCAGCTACTTCAGGAACCCCGGAAATAGCAGCCTAAGTGGCGCCGAATTTTGTAGCCTGAGAGCGCCGGTTTTCGTGCGGCTTTGGCGAGCGAAGCGATGACAAACAGCCTTCACCCCAATCGCACCCAACGCTTACGCTGGACACAAACGTAAGCACAACTAAAGAAGCATCAGGAATGATTAAGATATAACCGGGTTTTAGCCACGTCTCTCGCATTAATCTGCCAAATAGGTTAAAATGACAGATGAGTTATTTTAAATTAAATGGTAAGTAGTTGTAATCCAAATCAAAGACAAACGGACGGGTTTGAAACGGTGTTTTGGACCCGTTTTTGTTATGAGGTGAACTGATGATTAAAGGAACAGTTGAACGTTACAATGAATTAAACGGGTTTGGGTTTATTAAAAGCGCCGAAACCGGCGAATCGATCTTTGTGCACTATTCAGGAATCGAAATGGGTGGCTTTAAAAAGCTGACGCCAGGTCAAAAGGTCGAATTTGTGATCGTTGAAGGTCAAAAAGGGCCTCAGGCGGCTCGCGTTCGCTTAGACCGGGAAGCTGATGCGCCGGCGACCGAGGACACTGCAGAATAGTACAGATAGTTGCCTGGTTGGGTGACCTAAGTTAAAATAGGGTCAGTTAATGACCTAAAACTTGATATGAATGGATGATTAAGATGGATTTAACGGAAAAAGTGGTTGGTTCTGAGCAACTTTATGACGGTGCCATCATTAATTTGGAACGCCAAACCGTGATTTTACCTAATGGTGAACGTGCTCACCGCGAAATCGTGCACCACTCAGGCGCCGTTGGGGTGCTGGCCATCACCGCTGATAATAAGGTGATTTTGGTCAAACAGTGGCGTGCACCGGTTGAAAAAGCAACGCTGGAGATTCCAGCCGGTAAATTAGATGAACGTGATGCGGATGATCCAAGCCACACGGCAAGCCGGGAATTGAATGAAGAGATTCGGCTTCATGCAACCCAATTGAAACGCATTACCGGATTTTATTCATCGGTTGGATTTTCAGACGAATATATGACGCTGTATCTCGCAACAGGTTTGGAACCAGTTGATAAAGAATTACCACGTGATTTCGGTGAAAACCTTAACGTACAAGCCTATGACCTTGAAACGTTGAAGGCGATGATTGCTGCTGGTGAGATTGAAGACGCCAAAACCATCATGGCAATTTGGTACTTTGAACTGATGCAATTACAAAAGTAGGTGTAAACGATGGCGAATCGACAAGAAAATGATCATTCGGATAATGCGACCGACTCGTCATTGAGTCGGTCAGCTTACCGCGCGCAACAGCGCCGAGCGCAAGACGATTTCGAAAAACGGGATCGAGAACGATTACGAGCAGAAACCCGCTACGCAAAACAGCACGATACAACGGATGTTGCCGGTACGGCGACTGAAGCGAAGATCAACCGGTTAAAACACCGCCTGAATTTGGCGATTTTAGGACTAAGCGTGGGGATTGTCATCGTTTTTCTCGTGTTATTTTTCGTTGAATTTTAAACTAAACCAAGTGAGGATATTATTATGAAATACGGCATTTTATGCGCCATGGATGAAGAAATCGCGACGTTAAAAGCAGCTTTGACTGATGAACACGTTGTGAACGTTTCAGGAATCGATTTTTATGAAGGCACCATTAGCGGCCAAGACGTTGTGTTGGTTCGTTCTGGAATCGGTAAAGTTGAAGCTGGGCTAACGACTGCACTGCTGATTACCCAATTTAAGGTTTCCGTTGTGATCAACTCTGGCTCTGCTGGTGGGATCGGTGAAGGTCTCCATGTAGGTGACGTGGTATTGTCAACGCAAACCGCTTACCATGACGTTGATGCACAAGCCTTCGATTACGCATACGGTCAATTACCTGGTCAACCAGCCCGGTTTGATGCTAACCAAAGCTGGATCGACCGGTTGGAAAAAGCTGCTAAGAAGACCGGTTTAACCGTTCGTAAGGGCTTAATTGTCACTGGTGATCAATTTATTGCCAGCCGTGAAGCCATCGACAACATTTTGGCCCACTTCCCAGACGCGCTTTCAAGTGAAATGGAAGGCGCAGCGGTTGGTCAAGTGGCCCACCAATTTGAAACCCCATACGTCGTCGTTCGGGCGATGTCAGACGTTGGTGATGAAACGCCGGCGTTAGTTTTGATCAGTTTATTATTGAGGCAGGTAAGCGCTCGGCTCAGATGCTGTTAGCACTGTTTGCTGAGTAGCGCTTAAAGGAGATTCAGAGTAGTGAAGGAAATTTATTTAGATAACGCCGCCACAACGCCAATTTCGAGTGAAGTATTGGCTGAGATGACGGATAAGCTTCAAAACGTTTATGGCAATGCGTCGACCCTGTATGGGCTTGGGCGAGAGGCCCACACCATTTTGGAAAATAGCCGGCACGTGATTGCCCAGAGTTTAAATGCGGATGATGACGAGATCATCTTTACAAGTGGTGGGACTGAAAGTGATAACACCGCGGTGATCCAAACGGCATTTACCCGAGAAAAACTTGGCAAGCACATTATTACGACCGCCATCGAGCACGAAGCCATCTTAAAGCCACTGCACTTCTTAGAGGAGCACGGGTTTGAGGTGACATACTTACCCGTTGATGAGGCTGGTCAGATCAGCTTGGATGACTTTAAGGCAGCCTTGCGTGATGATACGATTCTGGTGACCATCATGACCGGGAATAACGAGGTTGGTTCTCACATGCCGATTCACGAAATTGGCGAGATTTTGAAGGACCATCAAGCGTGGTTCCATACGGATGCCGTACAGGCTTACGGTTTATTGGATATTGACGTTAAGCGCGACCACATCGACATGCTGTCAACGTCTGCCCACAAGATCAACGGACCTAAGATGGTTGGTTTCTTGTACCGGCGCACGGGCGTTAACTTTCCAAGTTACCTTAAGGGTGGCGACCAAGAAGAGAAACGACGTGCCGGCACTGAAAACATTCCTGGAATTGCGGGCTTCGCTGCGGCGGTTAGCACCATCACGGCCGAAGAAAAGGCTCACCGTCAGGAAAAATACTTTGGGTTTAAACAACAGATCATCGATGGTTTAACCACTGCCGGGGTCGACTTCGAACTCAACGGGACGTTGTCAAAAGATAACCTCCAACACGTCATGAACATTTGGATCAAGGGCATCTCAACCTACGTGATGCAAACGAACCTGGACTTGGCTGGCATCGCTGTTTCCGGTGGTTCGGCATGTACGGCGGGCTCAATTGAACCATCGCACGTATTGACCGCGATGTTTGGCGAAGAGAGTCCTCGAATTTCAGAGTCGATTCGAATCAGCTTTGGTCGTTACACGACTGAGGATGACATTAACGCGTTAGTAACGAATATTGCTAAAATTGTCGCGCGAGTTCAAGCGCGAAGTGAGGTGTAACCACATGGCATTTGAAGCAACTGTGACACTCACTGGTGATACCACCAGTTATCAAATTAATCCGAACATCAAGAAGTTTGCGTTAAAGGATGTGGGATTCCAAGAAACCAAAGTCGGCAACTTTGTGCTGAAACGGTCATTGGATCCTAACTCACCGTATAACGCAACCGTCGAACTTAAAGTGATGGTCAACAAAGACCTGACCGGGTTTAAGTTAGCAACTTTAACGGGTAACGGGATGCGCGATGTTAACATCTTTAAGATGGCCAAAAAGGATGACTTTTTGGAACAATTCCACTATATTATGGGCACGTTAGCTGAACGTGAGATTATTAATCCGGTGGACTAACTTTATTAGGCAAGCGATGGCGTTAGCTGTTGCTTGTCTTTTTTTGTGCTTACGTTTGTGTCCAGCGTAAGGGTTGGGTGCGATTTGGGTGTCGGCTGTTTGTCATCGCTTCGCTCGCCAAAGCCGC
>NZ_BBAD01000053.1 GCF_001311075.1 Secundilactobacillus similis DSM 23365 = JCM 2765 | reverse complement strand
ATGATACTAAAATCTGGCGGTTGTCAACGGCGGTCGTTGCAATTTCGTGGTCAACCGCACAATTAAGCACTTGAGATGATCTGCAATAGCGCTGAATTACGCAATGTGAGATGCAGGTAGGCGACTAGGTGGATGCTGTGTCGCGATAATTGGTGGTTGTTGGTGTTCTTCCAACAACCGTCAATTATCGGGGACGAAGTTAAGACTCGCGTGGGTTTTGGCGAGGCTTAACTTCGAGGTCTGAGACCGCCCTTCGGCTCAGGCCGGCCTCACAGCAGGAACCTAGTCGCATACCGGAATCGCCAGTTCACGCAAATTACCGAACTTCACAAACTAAACACAAGAATGCTTACGCTGGACACAAGCGACAGTGCAAATAGTGCAAACAAAAAGGAATCGGACAAATGCCGATTCCTTTTATATGGTACAAGATTACTTAGATGATGACTTCTTTGAAGATGAGCTGCTAGTCAAGTAGTCGGCCAAAACGTTTTGTAGTTGGCTGTCCTTGATTGAAACGTTACCCTTCTTCAAGACCTTAGAAACGACGCTCTTCAAAGTAGCGCTGTCGTTCATCCGGTTGTCGTAGATTTGAGCCTTAAGTTCTTTTTCGTGTTGCTTGTAAGTCCCTTTACCAGGATTGTTATCCATCTTGATAATGTGGTAACCATATGAGGTCTTCACTGGAGTAGTGGTGTAGTCACCGGTCTTCAACTTGAAGGCAGCCTTCTTAAAGGTTGAATCCAAAGTGGTATCGGTGTTATCAAAGGCGGCTAACTTACCACCCTTGTTCTTGGTAGCTGTATCAGTCGAGTACTTCTTAGCCAATGAGGCAAAGCTCTTGCCGGCCTTCAATTGCTTGATGACCGTTTCGGCAGTAGACTTCTTAGAAACTAAGATGTGTGAGACCGTAACCTTTGGTTCATACTTCTTAAATTGCTTTTGCAATTGCGCGTCAGTAACCTTGGTGTCGGCTTTAACGGCTTCCTTAAGAAGTAAGTTACTGCGGATCTGTTCCTTCAGTTGTGAAGCGGTCATACCGCTTTGAGAAAGGACACTGCTGAATGAAGAGCCGTATTCCTTCTTGTAGGCGTTGTATTGCTTAGTTACAGCTGATTTTTCAACTTTGTCACCGAATTGCTTTTCGAGGACCTTGTTTAAAATCATTTGTTGTAAGACTTGCTTACCACTAGAAGTGTTCTTCAAGCTACTGTAAAATTGATCTTCCGTAATTTTACCACCTGAAGTTGTGGCAACCGTTTTGCTGCCACAGGCTGCTAATGTTAAGCTCAACATAACACCAGCAAGTGCAATGAACCATTTTTTCATTCCGAAAACACATCCATTTCTATAAAATTGTTTGACCCGTTGGGACATTCCTACTTAATATAACATAAACCCTTCCGAAAGTTCATGTATAATCAGAACTTAATAAAAATTGAAATAGTTTTGTCATGTTAATTGACGGGATCATCGTGATTGAACCGGTCGGTGTGTTGCGAAATGATATCGAGGTGGGGTTGGATCTTAAATTGAAATTGATCAACGTCCTTTTTGATATCATCGATTACCGGCTGGGTTCGGTCCAACTCTGTTTGAAATCGATCTAACGCCGATTTAAACGCGGTTTGCTTTTCTTGGAAAACACTAGCGGCCGCCTGTTTATCTTGAACGAACTTGGCGGTGTTTTTTACGAAAGCAGCCGGGGTCTGTTTGGTATCAATTAGATGCCAGGCAAAGGCTACGCCAGCGGTGAGTAGGGTCGTCGTGAAAAAACGTTTCATCATCATTACCTCCAATTGTTAGAATTGGGCTTTGATTTGATCTTGAATCTTGGTTAAGTCAGTTTCACTGTATTTGCTTGAATTATCGGTGAAGGTCATGCCGAAATCATCGTGATCGGTGTAACGAGGTACCAAGTGAATGTGAGAGTGGAAAACGGACTGGTACGCCACGGTCCCGTTGTTGTTGAGGATGTTCATGCCCTTGATGGCTGGATCAGACGCCTTGATTGCGCGAGCGATTGCTGGAATTTTGGCAAAGACCGTTGCGGCTAAGTCAGCATCGTAAGCGAAGATATCTTTGACGTGAGTCTTAGGAATGACAAGGGTGTGACCAGGAGTGCCTTGAGAAATATCCAAAAAGGCCTTCACATCGTCGTCTTCGTAAACCGTGTAGCTTGGAATTTCACCCTTAATAATCTTGCAAAAAATGCAATCATCATCGTAATTATGTTCCATTGTTAAATCCTCCTTTGAATAGTAGCAGTTATCAACATTATACCTTGACTAGTGGGGGAAATGAAGCGGGCGGTTTGATTTTCGCCAATGTCCTTGGCTGATGAGTGGAATGGGCAAAAGGGACCGGTAACCGATTGGGGATGTGGTATACTGGTACACAAGTCTGACGTAGGCGCTGATACTGAATCAGTCAGCTACGCCGCGAGTTTACAACGAAAGCGAAGGGATGCACATGACATTACAGGTCACGAAAGTCGTTGGTGGCTATTCACAGATACCTGTGCTAAAAGAAGTGACGTTTGACATTCAAAACGGCGAATTAGTCGGTTTAATTGGGTTAAACGGTGCTGGTAAATCAACTACGATCAACCATATTATTGGGTTACTCACGCCATTTAAAGGCAAGATTGAAATCAACGGGGTGACGTTGCAGCAGGATACTCAAGCCTACAAGCAACAAATCGCCTATATTCCGGAAACGCCAATTCTTTATCAAGAGTTAACGTTGAAGGAACACTTGGAAATGACCATGATGGCGTATAACTTGGAACCGGATGCGACCTGGGAACGGGCACACCACTTGTTAAAGATGTTCCGGTTAGATAATAAACTGGACTGGTTCCCCGCAAACTTTTCCAAAGGGATGAAGCAAAAGGTGATGATCGTTTGTGCGTTCATTACCAATGCACCACTGTTTATCATTGACGAACCGTTCTTGGGTCTTGATCCATTAGCAGTTCATGACTTACTGGACTTAATCGACGAACAAAAGCAACGGGGTGCCAGCGTATTAATGTCGACCCACGTGTTGGATACGGCTGAAAAATACTGTGACCGCTTCGTGTTACTTCACGATGGGCAGGTCAAAACGGAGGGAACGTTGCCAGAGCTGCGGGCAGCGTTGCCGGATGCCGGAGAAACGCTTGATGACATCTACATGTCAATGACCAAGGCGGATCAACATGAATAAGCTATTTCAGCGCCGACTAGCAAGCCATCTAAAGGAGATGTTTAAGTACCTGCGGCTGGTATTTAACGATCACTTTGTTTTTGCACTCCTGATTATGATCGGTGGCCTGGGGTTAGCTTACTCCAACGGATTGAAACAGCTGACGACCGGGCTGTGGTGGCCACGGTTGATCGTCATTGTTGTGATGCTGGTGGTACTGCAATTAGGCCGGTTGGCAACGTTACTGAAGGATGCCGATGTGGTCTTCTTGTTGCCACGCGAACAGGATATGCGGCAATATCTGACTTCTGCTCGCTGGTACAGTGAGGGTCTCGCGCTGGTGTATCAGTTGCTGGGACTATTCATTTTATTACCGTTTGTGCAAGCAACAATGCCACTTTCAGTAGAGATGTTAGCTGCCTTGGCAGTAACTCAGTTGGTCTTAAAAGATAGCTTATTCACCCGTGCAATCGGCATGCGCTATCAAGTAGCACCCGGGTGGTTGACTCAGCCGGCAGTCGTCAAGTGGTTCGCCCCCGCAATTGTGCTGGCAGTGAGTGTCTACGTTTCACCATTACTCGGCTTATTGTTGAGTATTGTGCTGGACGCAACGCTATGGTTACTCAACCGGCGCTGGTTAGCACAAGCCTTTAACTGGTGGCGCGCTATTGCGCTGGAAAACAGCCGAATGATGGGCATCTACCGGTTCTTCAATCTGTTTACTAACGTCCCAATGTTAAAAGGGGTCGCCAAACGGCGCCGTTACCTGGATGGTCTGCTAGCGCTAGTGAAACGGACACCGGGAAATGCCTACTTGTACCTGTATAGTCGTGGTATCGTGCGTAGCGGCGAATTTAGCGGCTTATACGCGCGGTTAACGGTTCTGGGGATGGTGTTGCTCTACTTTGTCCGGGGAACGTGGTTGCCAGTCTTATTAGCAGCACTGTTCTTATACCTGATTGGGTTTCAGCTCATTCCGTTTTACTGGCAATTTGACGACATCGTGTTTACCCACCTGTATCCAATTCCAGATCAGGTTCGAACGAACAGTTTTAAACGTTTACTACGGACACTGTTATTCGTGACAGCGGTGCTATTTTTGGTGATGGTGATCGTTGCCAACCAGCAGTTGGAAGTGATTGGCATCACGGCGGTCGTTGAAGTGGTCGAAGTACTGTTAATGGTTCAATCCTACTTGCCGCTCAGATTAAGAAAAAAACAATAAGTGACTGTTTAAAAAACCAGCTAATCGTGATTGGCTGGTTTTTGGTGTTGACTAGCCGAACATTGTTGCATAGAATGAAGGGTAATCAAAATTTGGACTGATTAAAAAATCGCGACGATGACTGTAATCAAGTCGGTTAAGTTGTTACCGGCTAGTTTGTTGTGCGGTCAACGTAGTGGTTAAATCAGACAGTTAGACGTTGTCGTTAATCAAATAACCTCAGGAGGAACATTTATGCGGGTCAGAAAAAAACCGTGGGCAGCACAGTACATCAAGGATCACGCTGATTTGATCGTGACCGAACCCGAAAAGCAACTCGGACATTGGCAGGAACGCTTTCCATCCGTTCAGCCGCTTCAAATCGAAATTGGGATTGGTAAAGGGCAGTTTATCGTTGAGATGGCGCGCCAACACTCAGATATTAACTTTTTAGGCATCGAGATCCAAGAATCCGTGATTGCAACGGCGCTTCGGCAGTTGGTTGAAAGTGGGTTGACGAACGTGCAACTCGTTGAAACGGATGGCGCTAATGTTGATACACTATTTGCGGCGCAAGAAGTTGATCAACTGTTCCTGAACTTCTCTGATCCATGGCCAAAGACGCGTCATGCAAAGCGGCGGTTAACGTCACCGAATTTTTTGACTCACTACCAAACGGTTTTAAAGCAAGATGGTCGGATTCAATTTAAAACGGATAACCGAGGCTTATTTGAATATTCGTTAACCAGCTTTAATAACTTTGGCTTGGTGTTCGACGAAGTTTGGTTGGATCTACACAACAGTGATGGTAACGAAGGCAACGTTCAAACTGAATACGAAGAAAAGTTTAGCAAAAAGGGCCCAATTTACGAATTGATCGCCCACTTTGATCAAACCAAGTAAAATTGGCCGTAAAAAAAGCCAGTCGACCATCGACTGACTTTCGTTAGATAGGCGATTAATTAAAGGCGGGTAATGTTTAAGATGCTTCCCGTTTTGGCATCAGCCATGAATTCGTACTGCGTCAATTGTTGATCTTCGTACCGTGTGATGCCGCCGGTGTATACAAGGCTCTTGATCGCAAATTGCTGGTGGTTGATCGGTTGACTGCTGATCCAGGCACCTTCGATTGGGGCTTCGTGTCGAAAGGCGCGTTTAACTTTATCTAAAATAACGGATGAGGTTAAAATTTGCCGGTGAGAGAGTCGTTTGCCGGCAAGATAGCCAAAAAGCAGGCTTAATAGGGATAGCAAGCTTAGTTGCTGTGAATTTTTTAAGTTAAGTTCCATCTTGTTCTCCTCCAACGCTGTTTTGTCTATCCTACTTCAAAATGACCCGAAGTACCAACTAAAGTTACTTTGAAAACTAAATGGGTGTCTTTTTTTAGTGAGCATGGTAGTATCTACTATATAAAAGTAAGCAATCAAAGGAGCGATTACTCATGGAAGCATTACCACAAATGACGCGTGAACAATTAAATGAACAGGTTAAAACTGGCAAAACGATGCTGTTTTTCTCAGCAACTTGGTGCCCAGACTGTGCATTTATCAAACCCGCAATGCCTGAAATTGAAGCGGAATACCCGGACTACCGGTTCTTAGCAGTTGATCGAGACGAAAACATCGACTTAGCTGTTGACCTCAACGTGTTGGGCATTCCTAGTTTCATTGCCTACAATAACGGCGAAGAAATCGGTCGCTTCGTGAACAAAGACCGGAAAACTAAAAAAGAAGTTGAAACTTTCATTGATGGTTTAAACTAACCTATCTTGGAAGTTGGAAGGATGCGTCATGTTAATTTCTAGTTACAATCAAAAAGCGCTGGGCGACGTCTTGATCATTTACGTGGCCCCAGATGCTGACGAACAAGCAGTTGAAACCAAGGGTGCTTTTACCCGAATCTTTAACCCTGAAAATGACCAAACGTTGGGTTATAACGTTGATGCCGTTTCAAAAATTTTAGGACCCTTAGACGTCAACGGTCAGGTTTGGTTGACTGAAGCACAGGTTGACCAGTTGAACGCTGGTTTAACCGCAGCGGGTTTCAAACCAGATTTGGAAGCCGACCTTGAGTCTAAGTTTATCGTGGGTTACGTTGAAACTACGGAACCTCACCCAGATTCAAACCACATGTTAGTGACCAAAACGCGGGTTGCAGACGGCAAGACACTCCAAATCGTGAGTGGGTCACCTAACATGCAGGCTGATATCAAGGTGGTCGTTGCCGAAATTGGCGCAATGATGCCAAATGGCCAGATTATTTGGCCCGGCAAATTGCGCGGGGTTGAAAGTGATGGTATGATTTCATCAGGAAGAGAATTGCAGATTCCAAATGCACCCGATCGGCCGGGCGCGTTGATCTTACCTGATGACTACGAAGTTGGCCAGCCGTTTGATTTTGACAAGGCGCAAACTTTATTCAGTTAAGTTAAAAACGCGAAAAGGGGCCTCGGTCCCTTTTTTGTTTGGTCTCATGCATGTTTGAATACTACAAGTAATTGACTGTAATCGACAAAACTAACGACGAGTGAATAGGTGACAAGAATGAACCACTATGATGGACCAGCGTTTTTTCGAAGATACCAGCGGCCAAAGCCGGCCCGCTCAGTCACCCCACCGGTGACGAATCAACCAGAAGTACCAGCAATCTCTCGGCGACGCGAACCGCAACAACGGGTTGAACCAGTTGCACCGCGACCAGTTCAGCCAACGAGGGCAAGACGACCACGAAAGCAGGCACAACCTGACAAACCAGTTAAGCATGATTGGCATGATGATCAGCCGTTTCGACCATCATCGATTCCACGACAGTTATCGAAGCGACGGATCACACGTGATCGCGTGGACTATCCGCGATTGTTGGCAACGTATTTTACCAAATCAGACGAAGATGTTTTGTTACCGGTAGATGCGCGTGACGTCGCATTGGCGGATGCAACGGTATCAGAGCCATTGCAATATGCGGGAGATGCTGTAGTTGCTGGGCAGTCCGAGGATGACTTCGATCAGGCAACAACGATGCTATATCCGGATGATATGAACACAACACAGGACTCGGGTGATACTCAGTCGGCAGTGACAACGGTGCATGATAAAAGCGATGATGACGTTGAATCGACGGTGGCTGATGAGTCGACCCCAGTGACGGTGTCGGCAGATGAACCAAAAAACGATGTTGATTCAGTTGCTAGTTCAGTGCCACAGCCATCAAGTGAACCGCTTGCTGACGATGAAGGGACCTCTGTGGATAATCAAACTGCGGAATTGAGCCAATCAGATGGGGTGACACATCCGGCTGACAAGCAATCGGTTGTTGATGCTGAATCATCAACTCGGCCAGCGACAGTGGAAACCGATACGTTGACGGATGATGAAGCGTTAGAACCCGAAACAGCGGATGTTCGAACTAATGAAGCGAGTCAATTGAATACGGCAACCTCAGTGCAATCGACTGACAAACAATCGCTTGATGACGTTGAACCGGTAACCTCGGTATCAACGGAAGAGACAACGGAAGAGACCGGCGCGGTGCAGATGGCGAACCAACTAAAACTAGCTCAACGCCTAAACCGGTTGTGGCTGACAGTGTGACGGATGAACAAGTGACATCAGACGATGGAACTGAAGCTAAGGTCAGCGCCGATGCCGCACTTGCATCAGTATCGGAAACGACTTCAACTCAAGCTATCGATTCAGCCGATGATGAACAACCTGATTCTGAACTGAATCAGGACCACTCATCAGCTGCGGCTGCTCAACCTGAACCAGTTCAGGCAACGGACTTTGAAACAGTCACTGAGGCAGCAACTGAAGATGAGGCCCAAGCGACATCGAAGGACGTAACGGAAGATGCAACTAACGTATCGACAACCAATGACGAGGTTGTCGCACCAGAAGCCAAACAAGTCGCCGTCAAACCAGTTAAACCAGCCCGCGAGGCAAGTCATAGTTTGGGACATTCACTAGGTGATATTATGAGCGAAGAAAGTACCGGACTTAGCGACTTGGCGCTCTTTCAAGATAAACCAGTTGTTGCGGATGATGTCACGACAACTGCACGCGGGTATCAATTCCCGTCACCTGATTTATTGACCCCGCCCGTTGTGCCTGATGAAACGGAATTAGACGAGTGGATCGAACATCAAGGAGAGGTCCTTGATGAGACCCTGCAGGCGTTCCACGTTGATGCCCACGTTGTTGATTGGACGATTGGACCGACCGTGACGCAGTTCCAGGTGCATTTGGCACTCGGGGTTAAGGTCAACAAAATCACCAACTTAACGGATGATTTGAAGCTTGCGTTGGCAGCTAAAGACATCCGAATCGAAGCACCAATTCCCGGGAAGACCACGGTTGGGATCGAAATTCCAAATCCGAAGACGCGACCAGTCATGCTGTCCGAAGTTTTACGGTCAGACGCCTTTAAGAAGAGTAAGTCGCCACTGACGGTTGCGTTAGGGGTCGATCTCTTCGGTCAACCACAAGTGACTGACTTGCGTAAAATGCCGCATGGTCTGATTGCCGGGGCAACTGGATCCGGAAAATCGGTTTTCATCAACAGTTTGCTAATTTCGTTACTGTATAAGGCAACCCCAGCTGATTTACGGTTGTTGCTGATCGATCCGAAGGCGGTGGAATTGGCACCGTATGATGGCATGCCACACTTATTGGCCCCCGTTATTTCGGATCCAAAGGCTGCTTCGGCGGCATTGAAGTGGGCGGTCAATGAAATGGATGATCGTTATGAACGCTTAGCAGCGGCTGGCGTCCGCAATATTGAACAGTACAACGAACGAGCCGAATTGACTGAAGAATACGGTCTCAAGTTGCCGTACATTGTAATCATTATCGACGAATTAGCCGATTTGATGATGATGGCGTCTAGCGAAGTTCAAGACTACATTGTCCGTATTACGCAAAAGGCTCGGGCAGCGGGAATTCACTTGTTGATCGCCACGCAACGGCCTAGTGTTGATATTGTCACCGGGACGATCAAAAACAACATTCCAACTCGAGTGGCCTTCATGGTTTCATCTCAAGTTGATTCTCGAACCATTATTGATACTTCCGGTGCTGAACGCCTGTTAGGGCGCGGGGACATGTTATACCTTGGTAACGGCGCTTCACAACCGTTACGACTGCAAGGCACCTTCGTGGACGATGAAGTGGATCGTATTACTGACTTCGTTCGGACGCAGGGAAAGCCCCACTATGCCTTTGATCCGGATGGCTTGCTAGAAAAACAACAGGTTCAAGAAAGCCAAGATGATTTATTGCCGGAAGTCTTGGACTACATTGTGCAGGAAAAGACGGTCTCAACGTCGAAGTTACAGCGGGTCTTTTCGATTGGCTACAACCGCGCAGCTAACTTAATCGATACGCTGGAAAATAAGCAGTATATTTCTGGGCAAAACGGTTCAAAGCCACGGGATGTTTTCTTGACTGAAAAACAATTAGCAGAGATGCGCGCGCCGCGAACGGATTGAGAGATAACCCGTAAGCGAAACAGTGAATCAGTCACGGTTGAATTCACGACGCATTAATTTAGAAATGGCTTAAAAAATCCCAAATTTTACGGGGAAGCTGTGCTAAAATAAATGGTAAGGTCCAAATGGTTTACCGTTGCAATCGGTGAATCAGTACACAAAATTATTAATTGAAGCGATGAAAAGAGGATTTTGATGGACAACACAACGACGTATTACTTTGTTGGAATCAAAGGATCAGGTATGAGTTCACTAGCACTCATCTTACACGATAAGGGGTATCAGGTAGCGGGCTCAGATATTACCCAATATACGTTCACGCAACGTGGGTTGGAACAAGCCAAGATTCCGGTTTACCCATTTGATGAAGCAAACATTCATGAAGGGTTGACCGTGATTGCGGGGAACTCATTTACGGATGACCATCCAGAAATTAAAAAAGCACGGGATCTAAACTTACCCGTTTACCGGTACCACGAATTCTTAGGAAAAGTCATTGAAGGCTATACCAGTATCGGAGTAGCCGGTGCCCACGGTAAGACCAGTACAACTGGCCTACTGTCACACGTGTTATCTGGGATCGCACCAACCAGTTACCTCATTGGTGACGGAACTGGTAAGGGGACACCTAACGCCCGGTTCTTCGTGTATGAAGCGGATGAATACCGTCGTCACTTCTTAGCCACGAAACCAGATTACGCAATCATGACGAACATTGACTTTGATCATCCTGACTACTACAAGGATATTGACGATGTGTTCAGCGTCTTCCAAAGCTTTGCTAACCAAGTTAACAAGGGAATCTTCGCTTGGGGCGATGATGAAAATCTGCGTCGTTTGAAGACGGATGTGCCAGTTTACTATTATGGGACGAGTGATGAAGACGACTTCCAAGCTCGCAACATCAAGCGGACGACAAAGGGCTCTCAATTTGACGTGTACTATCACGACGAATTCTTGGGCAACTACCACGTGCCATTGTTTGGCGAACACAACGTTTTGAACAGCTTAGCTGTGATTGCCGTTGCCTACTTTGAAGAAGTCGATTTAGACGAAATCAAGAAGGAATTACTGAGCTTTAAGGGTGTTAAGCGTCGGTTTGCTGAACGCCAAATTGCTGATATGACGGTCATTGATGACTACGCGCACCATCCATCTGAAATTCGGGCAACGTTAGACGCTGCTCGGCAAAAATACCCTGATCGTGAAGTCATTGCGGTGTTCCAACCACATACCTTTACCCGGGTAATTGCCTTGATGGACGATTTTGCTAAGGCCTTGAATAACGCTGATCACGTATACTTAACTGATATTTTCAGTTCTGCGCGTGAAAGCAACGGGAGCGTTTCAAGTGAAGATTTAGCTAAGAAAATCGCCAAGGGTGGCCAAATCTTGAAGTTGGACAACATGTCACCACTTCTGGATTACCACAACGCAGTCGTTGTCTTCATGGGTGCCGGTGACGTTCAAAAGTACGAACGGGCATATGAAGAATTATTAACCCATTTGTCATTAAAAGATAACTAAATCGATTGAAAGAAGATTGGCAGTTAGTGCCAGTCTTTTTTTGTTGAATTGAGTGAGAACACCTAAAACTTTTCAGATACTTAACAAATAAATAATAATTGATCCAAATGATTATTTTTGATTGCGTTTCTCACTAGAACTGATACAATTGTTTGACAAATAGAGAATTAATCTAAGGAGGAATCTGATTGAACAATTATGATGAGCAGCCACGGCGGGTTATTAATGCTGACGTTGGCTTGAACCGCTTTTTGACGAAGATGTATGGGTGGATGGCCTTGGCCATTTTACTGTCGGCTGTCGCAGCGTTTTATGTAAGCACGACGCCGGCACTAATGAGCATTTTTGTTGGGCCAACACGCTGGTTACCAATCATTGTTTGGTTTGTCTTTCCGTTCATCGTGACGGGCCAAGCGTTAAAGCGACCGTCACTTAGTTTTACGTTACTCATGGTTTACGCGTTGATCACTGGTGGGGTCTTCTCCATGTACAGTTTGATCTACAGCGGTGGGACGTTAGTTTCGGCCTTCGTTTCCAGTGCAATCTTGTTTATCGTGATGGCATTGTTTGGGACGTTTACCAAGCGTGATTTAAGTCGCGTTGGTGCGCAAGCCACTTCAGCGTTGATCGCGTTGATTATTGCGTTTGTAATCAACATGTTCTTACAAAGCCCCGCAATTGCGTACGTCTTCTCGTTCATTGGCGTGATTATCTTTACTGCCTTGACCGCTTCTGATAGTCAAAAAATGAAGCAAATCTACCTGAACAGCGACGGTAGCGCAAGCTCAACAACCGGGATTGCCGTTATTGGGGCAATGCAACTCTACCTTGACTTTGTTAACCTGTTTATCTTCTTGCTGCAGATCTTTGGTGGTTTTGGAAACAGGGATTAATAATTAAATTGTTATGATTGGCCTGGACGAATTGTCTGGGCTTTTTGTTTGCTGTCGTTTGTGTCCAGCGTAAGTGTTGGGTGCAGTTTTGAGTGTCGGCTGTTTGTCATCGCTTCGCTCGCCAAAGTCGCACGAAACCGGCGCTCTCAGGCTACAAAATTCGGCGTCACTTAAACTGTCATTTCTAGGGTTCCTGAAGTTGTAGAAACTTGCCAACCAAGCGCTTTCTGGCCACCACGCCGAATGGTGCTGCGCGAGACTGAGAGCTGCATGTAAGTGCACTTCGATAAAACCGCCAGACCCGGGCGCTTTCACCGAAGTACCCTTACACTACGCTCTCAACCCGTCTCGCTCCGCACACTGTCGCTGGACACAAACGACAGCAACGTACCAATAAGTTACTAATTCAAGTTAAATAAATCGCCCACCCAAGGGCATTTTTGGTACACTAGAAGGGACGACAAATCGTGGAGGATCTGAAATGACAGAATCGAAAAAATTGTTATTAATTGACGGCAACAGTGTGGCGTTTCGCGCTTTCTTTGCACTGTATACGTCATTGAATAGTTTTACTAATGCTGAAGGGCTACACACCAACGCCATCTTCGGATTCAATAAAATGTTAGACATTATGTTGAAAGACGTTAAACCAACGGATGCGCTAGTTGCATTTGATGCGGGTAAGGTGACCTTTCGGACAAAAAAATACAGTGATTACAAGGGTGGCCGTTCTAAGACGCCGCCAGAACTTTCTGAGCAGATGCCCGTTATTCGAAAACTGCTAGCTGCTCGGGGCATTAAATCGTATGAGTTACCTAATTATGAAGCCGACGACATTATTGGCACGATGGCTAAACAAGCCGAAGCTGCTGGTTACGAAACCACAATTTTCACTGGGGATCGGGATTTAACCCAACTAACATCCGCTCAGACAACGGTGGCAGTTTCTAAAAAGGGTGTTAGCGAAGTTGAAAGTTATACGCCAGCCCACGTGGAAGAAAAACTCGGCGTTCGACCAGATCAAATTATTGAAATTAAAGGGCTGCAAGGTGATACATCGGACAATTATCCTGGTGTTTCAGGAATTGGCCCTAAGACGGCGGTTAATTTGATTCAAAAATATGGCACGATTGACGGGGTCTACGACCATATCGATGACATTACTGCCAAAAAAATGAAGGAACACTTGATCGAAGATAAGGATTCTGCGTTCCAATCACGTGATTTAGCAACGATTCGGCGGGATGCACCGCTTGAAATTGGGTTGGATGAATTGACCTATGCCGGTGACCAAACTGATGAGTTAGTGGCCTTTTATCAACAAATGAACTTTCAGTCATTCTTGCAGGATATGAACAAAGGTGAGGATGCCAGTGATGTTTTGGGCCTGACGCCCGTTAATTTTACGGTGCTGACAGCTGAAAACGTGGCTGAAGTGGGTCAGTTAAAGGATCGTGTGACCTTTTATCTAGAAATGCTAGACGCCAATTACCACACCGCAACCTTGGATGGCTTTGTTGTTGGGAGTGGCGAAACATGGTACGTGAGTCGTGACGTTGAGTTGCTCCAAACGGCGCCAATCAAATCACTACTGGCTAGTGAAACAATCAGTAAGGACGTATTCGATGCCAAACGAACCTATGTCGGGTTACATCGATTAGGCGTTACATTGAACAACGTTGATTTTGATTTACTGTTGGCATCGTACTTGCTTGACACCAATGAAAATAGCAACGATTTAGGGAGTTTAGCCTTTCAACACGGTTACCATCAGATTCAAAGTGATGAAGAAGTTTATGGTAAGGGTGTTAAGCGGGCGATCCCAGATGATGACCAAATCTTCTTTGAGCATTTAACGCGAAAGGGCATCACGATTGAGTCGCTAAAGGCGTCCCTATTTACCCAATTGAATCAAAACGAACAACGCCGGTTATACGAAGACCTTGAACTGCCAATGGCCTTTGTTTTGGCGCGAATGGAAATTGCTGGTATCAGGGTGGATACTGATCGGTTGAGCAACATGCAGAGCCAATTCACCGAACTGCTGGCGCAGATTCAGCAGACCATTTTTGAAGAGGCCGGTGAAGAATTTAAAATCAGTTCACCAAAGCAGTTAAGTCACATTTTATTTGAGAAAATGGGCTTAACGCCACTTAAAAAGACCAAAACGGGATACTCAACCTCAGTTGACGTCCTGGAAAAATTAGCCGCTGAGGCGCCAATTGTTGAGAATATTTTAAAATACCGTCAGATTGCCAAGATTCAGTCCACCTACGTTGAGGGTCTCTTAAAGGTTGTCCATTCAACGGATCAAAAGGTCCACACGCGCTATACGCAAACGTTGACGCAGACTGGCCGATTGTCCTCAGTAGACCCTAATCTCCAAAACATTCCGATTCGAACCGAAGAGGGGCGCCGGATTCGGCAAGCTTCGTGCCAAGTCATCCAGGGTGGCAGATTTTTTCATCTGACTACTCTCAAATCGAATTGCGGGTTTTAGCGCACATTACCCATGATGCGAACCTTCAAGCCGCCTTTCGCGATAACGAAGACATTCACGCTAGCACGGCTCGGCGAATCTTTAAGTTGATGCCGGATGAAGAAGTGACACCGAATATGCGGCGCCAAGCCAAGGCCGTCAACTTCGGTATTGTCTACGGCATCAGTGATTTTGGGTTGTCTCAAAACATTGGTATTTCCCGGAAACAGGCCCGTCAATTTATTGATACCTACTTTGAAGAATATCCTGGCGTTAAGCAGTATACCGAAGACGTGGTTGCGCAAGCGAAGGAAACCGGGTACGTTGAAACGATTGCTCACCGCCGTCGGTATTTACCAGATATTAACGCCAGCAACTTTAACCAACGTTCATTTGCTGAACGAACGGCCATGAACACCCCAATTCAAGGCAGTGCGGCGGATATTATTAAAATTGCGATGATCAACATGGAAAAGGCTTTAAAAGACATGCAAGCGACCATGTTACTTCAGGTTCATGATGAACTGATTTTTGAAGCGCCAGCTGAAGAAATCGCCACCCTTGAACAACTCGTGCCTAAAGTGATGGATTCGGCAGTTAAGCTTGAAATTCCGCTAAAGGTGGAGAGTCATTACGGGGATACTTGGTACGATGCCAAGTAATTAAGTTAAGAGATCGGAGGGCGAACGAATGCCTGAATTACCAGAAGTTGAAACGGTGCGTCGGGGCCTGACCCGGTTAGTCGAAGGGGCGACGATCGATCACGTTGACGTCTTGTACGAAAAGATGGTCGATCCCGAACCAGAATCGTTTAAAGAACAGTTAAAAGGAAAAACAATCGAAGCAATCGATCGCCGGGGCAAGTATCTCTTGTTTCGGTTCAATGATGACCTTACCATGGTGTCTCATTTGCGGATGGAGGGCAAATACGACGTTCAGCCGGATGATGCCCCCATCACGAAGCACACCCACGTGATCTTTCATCTAACGGATGGTCGCGCACTTCGGTACACGGATACCCGTAAGTTTGGTCGCATGAATTTGTTAAAAACCGGGACGGAATCGCAATTGATTGCCGGACTGAAGAAGATGGGACCCGAACCAACAGCAGAAGCGCTAACTGTGGACTACATGACCAAAATTTTTGCGAAGAGTAAGAAGGCCATCAAGCCGTTTTTGTTGGATCAAAATAACATCGCGGGGCTGGGCAATATCTACGTGGATGAGACGCTCTGGATGAGCCGAATCAATCCATTGCAACACGCTAACACGATTCCGGCCTTTCGAATTCGGCAGCTGCGCGATAATATCATCAAAGAAATTAGTCACGCCATCAGTGGTCACGGCACGACGGTCCATTCGTTTTCAACAGCGTACGGCGAGGCTGGCCAATTTCAAAATCAGCTGAACGTATATGGGCGCAAGGGTGAACCGTGTGTTCGGTGTGGCACCCCAATTGAAAAGACGAAAGTGGCGCAACGCGGGACGCATTTTTGTCCAGCTTGCCAAGCACTTCAAGAAATACCCAGTGAAACGATGGTCTTGGGATTAACGGGGGGCATTGCTTCTGGTAAATCAATGGTGAGTGCCTTTTTCAAGACGCATGGTGTGCCTATTATTGATGCTGATCAAGTTGCTCGTGAAGTTGTCGTTCCCGGATCAACCGGTTTGACTCAGATTCAACAGACCTTTGGCTGGCAAATCATTCAACCAGATGGCACTTTGGATCGTAAAGCGCTTGGCAGTTTGGTGTTCGGTCAACCTGAAGCCTTAGCGAAGCTCAATGCCATCATGCTGCCCTTGATTCAAGCAGCAGTGACTGCCCAGATGGCAACCTATCGCAAACAAAACGTGCCATTAGTTGTCTATGATGCGCCAACGCTGTTTGAATCGAAGGGTGCATCGTTAGTCGATGAAATTATGGTGGTGTCGTTACCGGAAGACATCCAGTTAGCGCGGTTAATGGCCCGTGATCAAACAACTGAAGCGGATGCAATGAAGCGCATTAAGAGTCAATTACCACTCGATGAAAAAATCAAACGGGCCGATATTGTGATCGATAATAGCGGAACAGTTGAAAAAACAAAAGCGCAAGTGGTAAAATGGCTTGATGAAGCTGGTTTTAGCACGTTATTAAATACTGCCAAGCAGGCTTGATCGCACGATAAACTGTAAGAAGAGGTGAGACGATGCATTGTCCACACTGTCACTATAATGGCTCCCGGGTCGTTGATAGTCGACCAACTGATGAAGGGCGCGTGATTCGCCGCCGCCGTGAATGTGAAAACTGTGGTTTTCGCTTCACGACGTTTGAACGAATTGAAGTAACGCCGTTGTTGGTGATCAAGAAAAATGGCACGCGAGAAGAATTTAACCGTGAGAAAGTGCTCCGGGGGATTATTCGCTCTGCTGAAAAACGGCCGGTTGGCATGGATGTCATGACCAAGGTCGTTGATGAAGTGGAAAACGAAATTCGGGCACTGGGGGAAAACGAAGTCTCTAGTCAACTCATTGGCGAATACGTTATGAAACGATTGGCCGATATTGACGAAATTTCCTATATCCGTTTTGCAAGTGTTTACCGCCAATTCAAGGATATGAGCGTCTTTTTGGAAGAACTCAAAGACGTCATGAAAAAAGATAAACAAAAAGAAGATCCTGAATCAAAATAGAAATGAGGCATGACCATGACGGCAACCCCACAACCGTTGCAACCTAAAACAACGGTGACAGTCGTTGCAACGCGGCCGCTCACTGATGCACAACGCGATGTCTTAGATCAGCTGTACCAGCCGATTTTAGGCGTGGCCGCGTACACGCTAGCAGTTGTTTTATGGCGTCAAGTATCGCTGACGCCCGAACTGCAGGTGTCACTAAATCATAGTGAGCTGTTGACGTTACTCAATATTGGCATGAATCCTCTGCAAGAAGCCCGTTACCGCTTGGAAGCAACGGGCTTGTTGCAGTCGTATCAAAATCAACCAGATCGATTACCAGAATTGATTTATGAATTAAAATCACCGGTGACGAGCGAGATGTTTTTTAATGACGATCTGTTAAGCTTATTGCTCTTAGAAACGGTGGGCGAACGGCAATTCAAACGCTTAAAGACCCATTTTTTAGCACGCCCGTTGAATCGAAGTGGTTGGCAAAATATTAGTCGTCAGTTTTTGGATGTCTTTCAGTTGGATGGCCGGTTGATTGCTGAACCGCCCAAGGTGATTCAGACAACTAAGCAAGAACTTGCTGAACAGGAACCGGCTGCTAACACGTTGCCTAACGCAATCACGACTAGTACAGACTTTGATTTTTCACTATTGGTTGATATTTTAAAGCGAGCTTACGTGGACTTAGATGATATTCAAAAATACCGCAACGTCATTCTTAACGAACACGTATTGTATGATATTGACGAAACTGAAATGGCCAGTTTGATTGGTGAGGCCACCGATTTGGTGACTAATAACTCGATATTAATCGGTTAAAAACAACCATTGCGTCACAATACCGGAAACGGTCACTTTCTGAGCAGACGGCAACCCCAGCACAACCGCAGCCGGTAAAACAATCCGCTAAGAAAAGTCGGTTGACACCGCAAGAAACGGCCCTCGTTGAGGTTGCCAATGCGTTTACACCGGTCACTTTTTTAAGCAAGCTTCACGAAGAAAAGCACAGTGATCTCGTTTCGGGTGAGCAACGCATCGTGGAACAGCTCTTAGATCGTGGCAAACTTCCTGTGCCAGTGATCAATATCTTGATCTACTACATTCTCAATGATCGGGGTTTCTCAACTTTATTGCAGGGACCAGTCGATACGACGTCGAATAGCTGGGCTGAACGCGGGGTTAAAACCGCGGAAGAAGCCGTGATTCAAATTCACGAATGGCATTTGGAAAAAGCTAAGCCAAAGCAACGTAAGTCCTATAATCGGGCTAACGGTAAGCGCAGGAATGTAAAGGAAACGTTGCCGGATTGGGCTAAAGAGGGTTATGAGCCACCGAAACAGTCGGCACAAGAAGTGAGTGACCGGAATGCGGAATTTAAGGAACGGCTTAACCGGTTAAAACAACGGTCGAAGGGAGATGACTAGGGTGGAAAATATTAGTGATGCGATGCGTCAGTATATGGATAAACATCAACTCAACGAAAATTATCAACGGTTGATGGCATCGGTCTATCAAGATCCAACGGTCAAGGCATTTTTAGAGCAACATCGTGATCAATTGACGAACGACCAGATTGATCGTTCATCAGCGAAACTGTATGAGTTTGTGAACGAACGCCACCGACTCGAAAACGGTGAACCAACGTTTGCACCTGGCTATGAACCAACCTTGGTTTTGAACGACCACTTAATTGAAGTGTCTTATAAACCGACTGCTGATCAGCGTGCTAAGTTGAAACAACAAGCTGCCCGAAAACGAGTCAGTTCGGTGATGATGCCCAAGTTGATCAAAAACGCCACCTTTGACCAGTTTGAACCTGATGAGGACCAGCAGGGTACCGGGCGAATGGCCGCAGCTAATCAGGCGATGGCATTTATTGACGCTTATATCGCTGATCGGAAACATTTTCATCAGGGGCTTTATCTGTATGGCAGTTTGGGAATTGGCAAAACCTACTTATTGGGCGCCATTGCCAATTATTTAGCGGATAATAACGTTCGAACAACGTTAGTGCACTTCCCGAGTTTTGCGGTCGAGATGAAGAGTGCGATTGGTAATAATCAGGTTGCCGAAAAAATGGATGCTGTTAAAAAGTCACCAATTTTGATGATTGATGATATTGGGGCAGATGCGATGTCAGCTTGGATTCGGGATGATATTTTAGGCGTCATTTTGGAATACCGGATGCAAAATGAATTACCGACCTTTTTCTCGTCGAATTTCTCGATGGATCAGCTGGAACACGAGCATTTGGCACAAACGACAAATGGCGATGTAGAGCCGATTAAGGCGAAACGGTTAATGGAACGGGTTCGCTTTTTAGCCCGGGAAGTTGTGATGGCTGGCCCGAATCGACGACCAAAATAAATCACGAAAAAATGAAACGGGTTCTTGACGAATCAATTTCAGCGTGGTTTAATGAGTTTTGTAATCATAAATTAAGACTTTAAATGTTTGAAAGACATGACTTCTACGAACTCTCCAAGAGAGAAACGCCACTTCTGGAAGCGTTTTGTGAGCGACTTTGAGTTACCACTTTCTCGAATGTGTGGTGGCTAATACCACATCGGTAGCACCGTTATCGCTGAATGAAGGTTTGGTGGCACTTGCCCCAGACGAAGTTCGGGTGGAACCGCGTAGAAGACGTCCCGGTATGTACAAGTTTATTTGTGCATGCCGGGACTTTTTTGTTCCACATATTCGAGAGTGACTTCGGCATTTGACAGTAATTTTAAAGGAGAAAACGAGATATGGCAGAAATTTCACTGCAATTCCCAGATGGTAATCAAAAGCAATTTGATGAAAACGCAACTGCAAAAGACGTTGCACAATCAATCGCTATCAGCTTGGCTAAAAAAGCCGTTGCTGGTAAGTTGGATGGCAAGTTAGTTGATTTGAACGCCCCATTGAAGCACGATGGTAAGATTGAAATCGTGACCGCTAACAGCGAAGATGGGTTGAACGTGTTGCGTCAATCCGTTGCCTTGTTAACGAAGGTTGCGTTGAAGCAAAGCTTCCCAGAAATTGAATTTGGTGAAGAAACTGGCGACGAAAACGGCTTCTATATCGATACTGATAAGGCTGATGGCCAAGTGAGTGCCGATTCATTACCAGCCATTGCTGATAAGGTTCAAGCTTAATCAACCAAAACTAGACGTTAAGCATGAATCAGTTGATAAAGCCGCTGCTTTGAAGAAGTTAGCTGGAACGAAGTTTGAAGCTAAGATCGTTGAAGACAGCGATGCTGACGCCTTTGACTTCTACGAAATTGATGGTGTTTCTGTTTTGGCAACTGGAGTTAGTTTTGACAACACTGGCGCAATCAAGTTCTTCAAGCTCTTGTCCGTTGCCGGTGCTTACTTCGAAGGTAAGTCATCAAACCCAATGCTCCAACGGATCTACGGGACGGCTTTCTTCAAGCAAGCTGACTTGGACGCTGACTTACAAGCTCGCCAAGAAGCCCGCGAACGTGACCACCGGGTTATCGGGAACGACTTAGACTTGTTCTTCGTTGATCCTAAGGTTGGTGCCGGTTTACCATACTGGATGCCAAACGGTGCTACCATTCGTCGGACGATCGAACGTTACATCATCGACAAGGAATTGGGTGACGGCTACGAACACGTTTACACGCCAGTTTTAGCTAACCTTGACCTCTACAAGACTTCCGGTCACTGGCAACACTACCGTGAAGACATGTTCCCACCAATGGACATGGGCGACGGTGAAATGTTGGAATTACGGCCAATGAACTGCCCAAGCCATATTCAAGTTTACAAGCACCACATCCGTTCATACCGTGAATTGCCATTACGGATCGCTGAACTTGGGATGATGCACCGTTACGAAAAATCAGGTGCCTTGAGTGGGTTGCAACGGGTTCGTGAAATGACCTTGAACGATGGCCACACCTTCGTTGCATTGGAACAAGTTCAAGATGAATTCAAGAAGATCTTGCAGTTGATCATGGACGTCTACAAAGACTTCAACATCAACGATTACACGTTCCGGTTATCATACCGTGATCCTAAGAACACTGAAAAGTACTTCGATGATGATGAAATGTGGAACCGGAGCCAAAGCATGTTGAAGGGTGCCATGGACGACCTTGGCTTGGATTACTACGAAGCCGAAGGAGAAGCTGCTTTCTACGGTCCTAAGTTGGATATCCAAACGAAGACTGCACTTGGCAACGACGAAACCATGTCAACTATTCAATTGGACTTCATGTTGCCAGATCAATTTGATTTGAGCTACGTGGGTGCTGATGGTCAAGACCACCGTCCAGTTATGATTCACCGCGGAATCGTTGGGACGATGGAACGGTTTATCGCTTACTTGACTGAAATCTACAAGGGTGCATTCCCAACTTGGTTGGCACCTAAGCAAGTCACGATCATCCCAGTTAGCGACGACAAGCACGGCGCATACGCTGACGAACTTCGCAAGCAATTGTTGAAGGCCGGCGTTCGGGCTGATGTTGATCACCGTGGCGAAAAGATGAACTACTTGATTCGTGATGCGCAAACTCACAAGATTCCATACACGTTAGTTGTTGGGGATCAAGAAGTTGCTGATAAAGCGGTTAGTGTTCGTAAATACGGCGAACAAGACAGTGCTACTATGAGTGCGGATGCTTTCGAAGATGTTGTTTTGAAGGACATTGCTAACTATAGTAACAACTAATTAACGGTAACGTTAATCGTATATAATAGTAAGAAGCCAGTTGCTGATTGAGCGACTGGCTTCTTTTTTGT
>NZ_BBAD01000052.1 GCF_001311075.1 Secundilactobacillus similis DSM 23365 = JCM 2765 | reverse complement strand
TGACAGTCCTTTAAACGACAAAAAACCGACTGGCAATCAGTCGGTTTTTTCACTAACCTTAGGCAACGACACGGGTGTCTTCGCATTGGTAGTTAACCGTGCTTGTAACACCTGATCGTTGAACAAGGCTTCCTTGGTTGGATACAGGGGTAAGTGTAACTTTTGGTGGAGCTGCACCAGCCAAGGTTGGTCAAGTTTGCTGTCCAGCAGAAGTTGTTCGTCCAAGAAGACGGATTCCTTCTTACCAGATTTCACCACGGTCCCTTGTCGCAAGATATAGAAGTAATCGCAAACCTCATACATGAAGTCCATATCGTGGCTCGATAAAATGATCTTTTGACCGTTAGCAATCAACTGTTTGATCAACGCGACCATCCGGTGCTTGCCATCGGGATCAAGCCCGGCGGTCGGTTCATCTAACAGTAACCATTCGGAACGAAGAACCAAGATACCCGCAATGGCGACCCGTTTTTTCTGACCACCACTGAGGTACTGAATCGGCCGGTTTTTCAACTTGGTGATATCCAGTTCGGCTAACACTCGGTCCACCCGCTGGTCAATTTCGTCCTGCGGTACATTCAAGTTATGCAGCGCAAACGCAATGTCGTCTTTCACGATCGAGTAGAAAATCTGCTGGTCAGAATTTTGAAACACGATCCCGATTTTTTGACGCAATTTGTTGAGCGCCTTCTTGGTATAAGCAACTGGCTGATCGTCAACTAAGATTTCACCAGATGTGGGCTTCAGCATGCCGACCAAGTTGAGAAATAGCGTGGATTTCCCGGTGCCGTTGGGGCCGATAAAACCAATCACGTTGCCCTGATCACCCAACTTCAACGAGATATCCTTTAAAATAGGTTTATTTTCCTCATACCCAAAACTGAGGTGTTTGAGTTCAATCACAGTGCTCGCCGTCCTTTATTTAAATTCACCGGTATACAATTTGGCATCCAACGCGTGCACCATGGCTTCGTAGTTAATGATGACTTGTTCAAACAGCATTTTCGCTAAAATACCCGCTGAATGCAGGGACAGGCGAAACGTACTGTACCCTAACCGCAGCTTTTGGGCGCGGTAGATTTGTTCGAAGGCATCGATGAAGATAAAGATGAAGCGGTACATCAACATGGTTTCCTCAATCAACAACTTGGGTAAGTGGATGGCCTTAAGCGTGATGATGATTTGTTGGAATGGCGTGGTCAGTGCGAACCAATACGTGCAGATTACAGCAGCGAAGACTTGAAGTCCTAGCCGCAACCCCTTCGGTAACATGCTACTGAAACGCCAAAGTAATTGCCAAATAACCGAACGGGATAGTAAATTGCGTGCGGGTCTGACGACATCGTGAAGATGATCCCAATAATGCTCAGAAGGATAAAGGGGAGAATCGCGTAAAACCATTTAATGTACTGGTGAAACGACATCCGGGCAACGTACAAGGTCCAGCCCGCAACACCAATGATCAACGCGACTTTAATGAGCTGGATCGGTTGAAAGGCTAATACCATCCCAATCAACCACAAAAGCCCCTTTAATCGCGGCGACCAATCAATCAAACGATTCTGATAAGCGTATTTATCAATCGTTAACATGGTCGACACCTGATTTCAATTTTATTGACCTTGAATCGTAGTCTGTTCATCACTTGCTCGTTTCGCGCGTTCTTGTTCCTTCTTCTTACCATGCGCGTTCCCAAGGAAGTAACAGATGACCCCAGTACCAAAACTGCCTTGAACCGTAAAGAGCAAGCTTTCGATTTCACCCGAAGGTGGTGTCCAAAGCGGGTGTGCCCAAACTTTGTAACTTGGGTCGTTTTTCTTGATTTGCTCAGTCCCTTGATCATCACTCCCACCAAATGCACCGTTGCTAGCAACGATAAATGGCGCGATGACCAAGATCAGTACGAGAATCAACAGAATAATGTTTTGGCGAGTTCGGTTTTTCGGTTTAGTTGCTTTCATTGAAGCGCCGTCTCCTTCCATAGATTGTTACTGATAACTAAGTTGTAAACGATGACGGTCAAGAACCCTTCAGCAATTGCCAGTGGAATCTGCGTAACGGCGTAGATGCTGAGAAATTTGATAACCGCCCCGCCAACCCCGGTATTTGGATCGGGAAACACGACGGCTAACTGGAACGATGTCGTGACGTAGGTTGACCAGTCGGCTAACATCGCACACAAGAAGAGCGAAATACTACGACTAACTTTGAACGCCCGGCAAATTTTATAAACGGCAAAGCCAACAAATGGGCCAACGATCGTCATTGAAAAACAGTTGGCGCCTAACGTGGTTAATCCGCCGTGCGCCAACAACAGTGCTTGGAACAAGAGCACGATGACCCCTAACACGGCCATCACACCGGGACCAAACATCACGGTCCCAAGGCCAACCCCGGTTGGGTGAGACGATGAACCGGTGACGGAAGGCATCTTCAGTGATGACAACACGAAGACGAAGGCGCCGCACAAGGCCAACATGACCTTGGCATTTTGTTCCGTTGACCGGACGATTTTATGCATCCGGTATAACCCATAGATGAAGAACGGGGCACTTACCGCAAACCAGAAGATACACCACTTTGGCGGCAGCATTCCTTCCATAATATGCATGGCGTGTGCATCACGCGGGTAGAGAAAAAAGTAGGCTGCCGAAGCAAACAGTGCAATTGCGCTGGTTTTCGGCAAATAAGTTTTAATGAATTGCTTCATTACAGTGCGCTCCTTTAATAATTAATTTAGCTGATATAACACTTAAATCGAACTTCAATCGACTTAACCTAACCCTAACTTTGAATAATTGCTAAGATACCGGTACCTTTGAGGCCACAGGGCACGCAACTCACGGGCTTGTATACCAAGTCCTCGTTAGCTGAATGGGACTCCCTGTGGTGCAGATATAGGGGGATAATTTGGTTAAGTCACTTGAAATCAGATCCAGTGGTAGACAATGATTGGTAGCACCACCTCCTTTAATGAAATTAGTTTTAACTAAGTTGCGTTTGCGCGCCATCATCGACGGACCGCAGCGTTTTCTTAACGGTTTGAATCACGCTATCGTAACTTGGATTGACCAAAATCACATGGCGGAGTCCCAGTTTCTGACACTCATCCGCCACAACCTGTCCCATTGCGAAACACGGCATGTGCCGGAGCTCAGCGCGCATAAACTCGCCGCAGCTGAGATAGAGGTCCGCCACCGACTGTGAACTCGGGAACACCACACCGTGAAACTCTTTGAGGTTCAACGGTTGATCCACGGCCACACTTTCGTAAGTGGGTAAGTAGGTCACCTTCACGGGTACGTGGTAGGTTGCTAACCGCTCCTGTTCACCAATCAACACGATTGGCCGGCGCGGATCGATTCGTTGCGGATCATACAAGCCGTCCGCCATGAGGCCGAGGGTCTGTAGGCGGTATTTGACAATATGGTTCATCGCCAACAGCTTCCAGTTGCTTAATGCGCGGATGTCCAAGCCCTTTGTGTGGAGCTGTTGGAGGAAGAATGGCATCGCAGCGAAATCGGTGATCACCAGCGTGCACCCGTCGTCAAATCTGGTAACTGCACCGGCAATGGGTTCTTAATGCGTCGATCAAAGCAGTTCACCGATGCCCCTTCGTCCTGTAGCGCACTGAACAATTTGGACCCAGCCTTGTAGGGCACGAGTAAATGCAGCCCCTGCAATGGCGGTTTTGGTGTCAACCGTCCCATAAAGTTCACGACTTGCCCGACAACAATCAGCGCCGGTGCCGCTAACTTGCCTCGCTGTACAACATTAACGAGGTGGCCTAAATCAGACGCAATCGCCCGTTGGCGCCACTGGGTTGCCCACTGCACAACTGCGGCCGGCGTGGCTCGCGGCATACCGTTGATAATCAACTGTGTCGTCAGGGTTTCCAGATTTTCCATGCCCATCACAAACACCAACGTCCCTTCTTGATGGGCAATGTTTGCCCAGTCTAACGTTTGACCGTTCGCCCGCCGATGGCCGGTGATGACGTGAAAACTGGTTGCTTGATCCGATGTAATTGGAATCCCAGCCGCCGCCAAACCAGCAATTGCGCTGGTCAAGCCCGGCACAACTTCAAAGGCAACGTGTTGTGCCTTTAAATACTGCGCCTCTTCACCACCGCGACCAAACACGTTAGGATCCCCAGCCTTTAACCGAACGACTCGCTGCCCCTTCTTGGCAAGGTTGACCATTAATTCGTTGATCTCAGCTTGACTGATCTTATGCCGGTACGGCAACTGACCGACGTTGATCTTATCGGCAGTGTATGGCGACAGTAATGCTGGATCCACAAGGCGGTCGTAGATGATCACATCAGCCGCACTTAATCGCCGGTGGCCAAGCACCGTCAACCACTCCGCGTTACCGGGACCCGCACCAACTAACGATACTAATCCACTCATCTCAACTGACCTCCTTCTCTTTTTGAGTGCGCTTACAAGTTATCTTCTCTTCCAAAATACCCGATGCTTTCTCACCACACAATGGCTTGTGACAGGCCTAACAATTTTATTGAACCGATTTTTAAACCCGCGTAAATATGTTCTATCTTGACGCCGACTAGCACACTTTCTTCGGAAGAATTATTGTGTGAAGACCATAGAAACCCCAGATTTACCGGGAACTTATGAAACTCGACTATTAAAATTGATAGGATTGGAATGGTTGATTTGGCTATTTTTCATCTAATTAGCGTTTTTTTGCGTTAGGGTTGTTTGGTTTGGTAGTTTATTTCTTGGTGATTGGTAGAATTTTGTGGTGAAGATGAGAGATGGTGCTCTGCTGAGTTTAATTGCGGTTAATATTCTGTGCGTTGCTGTCCTCGAGCCTAAACGTGTTCCACAAAACAGAGAGCTGCACCTAAGGCGACTTGGTAAAACCGCCAAACCCGGGCGCTTTCACCCAAGTCGCCTTAGGCTCCGCTCTCTAACCATTTTGTTCCACACTCTCTCAACTACTTGACTCCATCCACCAAAAAGCCTACTATAATGAACGGCTTTATTGCTATCACCCGTTAATTTATCATTCCATTATTTCCAAGGAGGACACCGATTCATGTCCATCGCAATTATTACGGATAGTACTGCTTATTTAGATCCTGATACGATTCAACAAGCTTCAAACCTATTTGTCTTGCCCGTTCCCGTTTTATGGCAGGGACATACTTATGCCGATATGGTTGACCTTCAACCGGACACTTTCTTCGCACAACTGGCACAAACCGCCGAAGCACCAACCACTTCCATGCCTAGCATGGGTGAGATTGACCGGCTTCTTAGTCAGCTGACAGCACAAGGATTTGACGATGCCATCATCATTCCGATGTCCGCTGGTATTAGTTCATTTGCGAGTGTCCTTCATGAATTTGATGACCGCGACACGCCACACGTGCACCTCTTTGATACCAAGAGCACTGCCGGTGGCAACAATTTGTTAGTGCACCTGGCGCTGAGTTTGGCCGACCATGATTTTGACGCGCCGACCATCTTAACCGCATTGACCGAATTGCGTGACTCCATGACCATTGAGTTCGTTGTTCAAGACCTGCGACACCTACAGAAAACCGGCCGCATCAATGGTGCTGAACGCTTGCTGGCCAGCCTCTTTCACGTTTGTCCCGTACTTGAAATGGACACCCACGAAACTGGCGAAATTCGGCCAATGGCTAAGGAACGGACCGAAAAACGCGCGTTGGCTCACATTCAAACCGATATCGACACCACGTTAACCGATTCAGCGGCGCAAAAATACCCTTACCGTGCCGTCGTCTTTGATGGCAACTACGCTGAGGCGAAGGCTGACTGGCTCTCCCATCTAGAAGCCACCTTCCCCGCGATGACCTTTGATAGTAGTTTCATCGGTCCCGCAATCGGTTGTCACACCGGTTCTGGCGTTCTGGGCATTGCTTGGGCCTATGATTGGCAGGCAATGACAGCGCAATTGTTGGAACAGCGGACGTTGACTTCTGCTAAATAATGACACAAAAAACTAGCCTCGGATACTTTATCCGAAGCTAGTTTTTTATTTACTAATTGCTGCTACGATCAACGTTGTCAATAAGTCTAAATCAGCATCCTCATCAACTGGTAAATCCGGCGCTATTTTTTCCCGCTGCAAGAAGTAGGTGAATACCTGCCCAACAACTGTTCGAAACAGTGCTAACGGCGTTAGATCATCTCGTAACTCACCGGTTTGCTTAATTCGAACGACCAGACTCTGCATATACATCGGACTAGTTTCCGTCATAAAATCGCGTACCCGATTCCGAACCGTTTCACTGGTCAACATTTGGGTGAATGCAATCATCATCGCATCACTGTTTTGCTGAATAAACGCGTAACGGTCACGCACGAAAAAGCTAATGATATCGCGTAACGACCCGTTTTCCGGAACGGAGGAAAAGAAATCTTCCCGGTATCCCGGCAACAGATTGCTAATAATCGGTAATAGAATCGCATTTAACAAGTCCTGCTTCGTTTTAAAATACTTAAAAATCGTCGCCTGACTAATCCCAGCGTGCTCGGCAATCGCCATCGTTGACGTCCCATCATAACCCTGCTTTGAAAACAACGCTAAGGCAGACAACAACGCCGCCCGCTTGCCATTGGGCATCTTTTGTTCATTAAGCCAGTTTTGATAACTGGTAAATACTGGTGGTTGCACGCCTGTCACTCCTCGTTCAAATTGATTAGTCTTATTATCCGTTGTAATTTGAACGGCGTCAACGCTATCGCTGTGATTTTGCTGTCGTTTGTGTCTAGTGTAAGTGTTGAGTGCGATTTGGGTGCCGGCTGTTTGGCGTCGCTTCGCCCGCCAAAGCCGCATCGAAAAGCGCTCGTTCAGGCTACGAAATTCGGCGCCACTTAAACTGTTATTTTCAGGGTTCTTGAAGTTTCAGAAACTTGTCAACCACGCGCTTTCTGGCCACCACGCCGAATGGTGCTGCGCGAGACTGAGAGCTGCATGCAAGGCGAGTCCGGTAAACCCGCCAGGCCCGGGCGCCTTCACCGGACTCGCCTTGCACACTGCTCTCAACCCGTCTCGCTCCGCACACTTACACTGGACACAATCGACAGCAAAAAAACAGGCACCAACTCGTTCAAGTCAGCACCCGTTTTCAAAACTAGATTCAATTATTCAACAACCACGTAAGCCTTAATTGCTTCCCGCTTCGTCATTGCCTGATAAGCATCATCGATATCATCCAAGTCAAACGACTTCGTAAAGACCTTCCCAGGATGAATATCACCATCCAAAACGGCCTTCAACAAACTTTGCTTGTCGTAAGTCGTAACGGAAGCTGGTCCGCCGGCAATCGTAATGTTGTTGTAGAACGATGGGGTCATGTCCATCTTAGGTTCGTGTGGTAAGCCCACCCGACCAACGATAGCGCCTGGCCGACCAACCTTCATGGCAGTATCGTTAGATTGTTCCGTCCCGACACATTCTAAGACGGCATCCGCACCATCACCATTAGTCAGTTCGAGCACTTTAGCTACGGCTTCATCGCCCCGTTCAGCAACAATATCGGTGGCACCGAATTCGGTAGCCAATTGTTGCCGGTCTTCATGACGGCTCATCGCGATGATTCGCTTGGCGCCACGCATCTTAGCCGCAATCACACCACATAAGCCAACGGCACCGTCGCCCACGACAACAACCGTGTCGCCGGTGTGCACGTTCGCTACCCGAGCGGCGTGGTAACCGTTGCCATTACATCAGCCAAACTCAAGAGTGACTTCAGCATTTCTTCACTGTAATCACTTGGTTGGCCAGGAATCTTGATCAAGGCCCATTCACCGTGTTGGAAGCGAATGTACTCGCCCTGAACGCCGTTACTAAAGTTATCTTGGTGACTTTGGCAATCGCCATCAAAGCCAGCGCGGCAAGCTGCACAGTGGCCACAACCGTGAGTAAATGGTGCGATCACAAAGTCGCCAGGAACGACCGTGGTGATATCTGATCCAACTGATTCAACGATTCCGATAGCTTCGTGCCCGGTGTTTTCCGAATGGTCCGCCTTATCCTCTAAGCCGCGGTAAGCCCACAGGTCTGACCCACAGACGCAGGTCCGGACCACGTGAATAATCACGTCATCTGGCGCTTGAACCGTTGGCTTTTCAACGTCTTCAATCGCAACTTTCCCAGCCGTTTCAAAAATTGTTTTCTTCATTAAATTCCACTCCTTTTTAGCTCATTCAACATCAGTATAAACGTTTGAGTCCACTCCAAGTCAACCCTATTTTTGCGTTGGCGTTAACACGATTTTTTGACGGTGAACCGTTCCATCGGCTAACGCTTGATGGGCCCAGGCGGCATCCACAAAGGATTTTAACAACACCGTGTCTTCCAGCAACTTACCTTCAGCAAAACAAGTATTCAACTGTGCAGCGGCGGTTGCCAATTCTTCCTGTGTCGCGTGGCTGATCACAAATCCATTTAGCCGTTGGCGACTCGTATAGAACTGCCGCACCGCAAACTGAAACTGGTTGTCCGCCGGTGCCGTAATCAACGTCACATCTCCAGCTTCAGCCAGCAACGCCAAATTATCCTGTAACGCAACCTGTCCGGAGGTATCGACCACGTGATCGACTAGTTCTGCGACACCATCCGCTAAATCAGCGTGGTAGTCCAAGCACTGATCACTGCCCAACTGCCGTAGCTGGGCAAAATCTCGCGGTGCTGAGGTTGTGATCACGTGTAATCCCATTACTTTACCAAGGGCCACAAACTTCCGACCAACGTGCCCCGCTGCCCCTTCGACCAACAACGTCTCGCCAGTCCGTGCATGCATTTCAGCATTTAAAACGATACTAGCTGTTGCCGCGGAATGCACGGCCGCGACTAATTGAATCGGGTCAACGCCCGCAGGTACCGGATAAAGCCGCTCAACCGGTACCGCAACTTGGTCACTGGTAACGCCGGGACGACCATCATAGCCCATCGAATTCGTCCAAACTTGCTGGCCAACCGTAAACTGCGTCACCGCCGAACCACACTGCAAAACCGTACCAACCATATCCCGGCCCACCACGTGCGGGTCAGCTAACGCCGTTTTAAAGCCACCGCTTCGAACAAATGTATCCACATGATTAACCGCCACCGCTAACACCTGGACCAAAACGTCATTCGGTCCCACGGTAGGTTCAGGAATCGTTGCCAGCCGAATCACCTCAGGTCCGCCCAAGGTGGGAAAAATTGCTGCCTGCATCGCTAGTCATCTCCTATTAATTATCGTTAATCTTAGTGTAACACTTTACCCCTTCGCAACTACCGACCACCGTTACCCTTTCTTAACTTCCACTTAAGTTCCCGTTAAGCTCCAGCGATTATAGTATGGTTATTGAATCAGCCAAGGCTGATATCCCTGAACTGAAATCGGAGGTTCCGCTTATGATTACGACAAATACCATTAAAACCTACAACTTAACTGCCATGTCACTCCCCTTCGTCCTCACCCTCGTGTTGGACCCCAAACAAGCCGACGCCATGCCTAATCCCGGTGCAGTCGTTGACCAAGTTGGTGCCTTCCTAAAACAAGTCGATCAGGACTTCTCGGCGTTTAAACCCACTTCTCTCGTCAGTCGTTTTCAACGGGGTGAACTCGCAGAAGGTGAGTACACCGAACAGTTTAAGGAAGTCCTCGACCTTGCCACTAAAGCCGAAGAAACCACTGATGGCGCATTTGATCCATACTATAGTGGTAAATACGATCCGACCGGGATGGTCAAAGGCTGGGCAATCGAGCAGGCCTTCAACGCCTACCTCGCACCACTTATTCGTCACCAACGCGTCACCGCCGCCGTACTCAACGGCGCCGGCGACATGCGATTTGGCGTCATGGATGGTTCCGACTTTATCTGGAACATCGGCATCGGCGACCCCAACGATAGCGAGCGTATGATCTATCAACTCGACATTCAAAACGGTGCCGTGGCCACTTCTGGCATTGGGCCCCAAGGCAACCACATCAGCCTTAAGGGCTTTGACGCAACTTTAGAGCAGGCTACCATCATTTCGGATAACTTGATTGAAGCCGACGTTCTTGCCTTAGCAGCAGTCGCAATGGGTAAAGAGGCGTTTCTTGCTTTTTCGGAGACTCATGAGGCAAACGGATTGTTGGTGGATCAGAATATGACCGAAATTGAACTATAATCTCAATAATGACCTTAGTCTCAAGCGTGATTAATCGCGTTTGAGGGCTTTTTTGTTGTAGTTAGTTGCTATCGTCTGTGTCCAGCGTAAGCATTGGGTGGATTTTGGGTGAAGGCTGTTTGTCGTCGCTTCGCTTGCCAAAGCCGCATGAAAACCAGCGCTTTCTGGCCACCACGCCGAATGGTGCTGCGCGAGACTGAGAGCTGCATGTAAGGCGAGTCCGGTAAACCCGCCAGGCCCGGGCGCCTTCACCGGACTCGCCTTACACACTGCTCTCAACCCGTCTCGCTCCGCACACTAATTTACTTATCAACCGATAATCGCCTTACTGTTATAAGTCGCGCCCGACATGTGTATAATAAGGCTAAGAAACCCTAATTTAACCTCATTTAACAATGAGTATCTCGAATTCAAAAAAACAACAAAAAAATGAACCCCCGCTCGCCCCGAATTCACGGTATGCTTACATTAACGTAAGCGTTCGTTATTCGTCGCTCAGCGGACAACTACACTTATGTTATTTGTAAGGAGAATCGCGATGTACTTTGACTTCTTATTAAACAAGAATGACCGAATCTGTCTTGCCATGTTACGTCAATTTTCGCAGCTATCAGTTCCAACGATCGACCGGCAAACACTGCTGACGGACTATGACATTACTAATTTCCACCTTAATAAATACTTTGAATCAATCAACGAAGACTTAGCTGCCGTTTCTGACGATCAACCCTGTTATCTTGATGAAGCCGTTAAAGGGGTTTTTCATGCTCATCATTTGACCACTTACATCGTCCAGAAAGTGACGCTGATGTATCTAAAACGGGCAACTGGTTATCCAGTGTTTGAGTTCCAATTCTTCTACGACCAGATTCAGACGGCGGCCGATTACAGGGACGCCCACTTCATTACGAAGCCGGTATTTTTCCGGTACGCCAAACAACTGAAACAGGCCTATGAAGATGAAGGGTTTTACGATATCGCTGGCGTGGCGCAGAGCGAAGAGTTCGTGATTCGCTTACGACTTTTCCAACTCTACTACACCACCTTTTCTGGTATCAAAGCCCCCTTTCCCGAACTTGATGACTCAGTCCAGCGCTTGATGGATGCGTGCGTCCCCTTCTTTAGTGAGTCTCTCTCACCCACTCAGGAAGTTAAGCTCAGCACGCTCCTCAAGATCTGGTTGCTTCGGTTACGCAACCAAGCGACGATTCAAGCCGTTGAGTTAGCCGATAACCTTCGTGACGAAACCTACCACGCACTCTTCAAGCAACTTCAAACCGTTCTGCCCTCAGACATCGCGCTGTCCGAGGCTGAACAAGATTACGTGTACAGTTTCTTGCTCACCCAGGGCTTTATCGAACTTAACGACGCCACAATCACCGCCGCGTTCCCACTGGCTGCCAAGATTACCCAACAATTCGTTGACTTTATTAAGGACCAACACTTCATGGAAGACACGGTGCCGCTCAATCACCTTGATTTGACTGGCCAACTGTTACGGGTCAACCTGCAATTCACCACGTTTTACGTGGAACCAACGACCTTTATCAGTCCGAACCAGATTGATTTTTTCCGGGAGCTCTACCCGATTTTCGATCTGTTGATTCGCGATTTCATTAAGCAGTTGCGGCAAACTTCTGCTTTTCGTTTCAGTCCTCAGATGGTGGTGAACCTGTACTTTAGCTACATGTTTGCCATGATCAATACCATCCCTACCGAGGCGATGAAGGATCGCATCTATGTCTGCGTTGACTTCTCGGAAGGCGTGCTTTATGCAAACTACGTCATCCGTTCCCTAGAAGGTTTCAATCACGCCCACATTGTGGTTCAACATCAACTCACTGAAGCCACTGACATCTACATCTCCGATTTCCACGCACCAAAAGTATCACAGCCACAAGTCATTTGGTTAGATCCCCCCACCCCACAAGATTGGTCGGATCTAGCGGACCTGATTCTTGCTCAGAAGCAGGCGCGGCTTACAACTCTCTTTCCGGGACATGACTGGTCGGAATCGTAAAGGAGGTTTCCGTTATGCAAGTTAAACCTAGTCAAGTGATCAGCGGTATCGGGGCGACGCTCAGCCTCCTACTCCTGAATAACTTAATCAAAACGCCTCAAGTACAAGCTGACCCAGTGCCATCAACGACAACTGTGACGTCAACGCAAGTGTCAGATGCTGATCCATTTACCTTGGATGCATTAACAGACTCACTGCAACGTGACACCACGGTTTCATTGACCAACAGCAACGACCACATTCACGCCTATTTAACTCACGCAAAACAACTTAGCAATCATCAACTTGTGATCAGTCAGCGTAGTCAGTACATTGGGTTAGTTGATACTAGCGATGACTTTAGCTTCGTTAAGTTTTGGCTTAGCGAAACGGCTAACGGGACTTCTTATTACCACGACAAAGTTCGTCACGTGACGATCGACGGTAAATCCTATGCTGCCATCATCATCCCGAACCATATCCTACTGGAAGCTCACCGCCGTTACATGCAAGACGGTAACCCCGCCTACATTAACGTCAACCACCATATGACTGAGTTAACCGGCTTTGACGCCCTCAGCTTGCCGTTCGTTGCAGAACCACTCCAGATCGTTCTGCCAACGATTAATACTCAGGCTGATCGTCAAAGCGCGTTAACTCACCTTGTCGGCCAAACCGTTAACTTAGTTGATTCCGATCAACGGGTTTTCGGCACCTACCAACTCAAAGCTTCTGACATCGTGTTGACTCACGATGACACGAAGGCCGGGACTTACTCGTATCGACTCTCCGATACCGGTTTGACCCACGTTCAAGCCGTTTTGGCACAGCTCAACCAAATTACGGCAACGCATAACGGGATGTACTACAGTCTCGATACCAACGTTACTGGTCACGTTACCCTAACACCTAATCCCACAACGACTGATTCGTCGCACGGCAACGGTGGCACCACAACGGGTAGCAGCTCCGAGTCAACGACTAGTGAATCCGGATCATCATCAACGGCAACTAACGCCAACACCAACAGTGGCGCTGATACCGGTTCCGAATCGACTACCTCCAATAGTCATTCCGAAACCACCACATCAACTTCTGCCAGTGAGTCGACCACGACCTCGTCAGCCAACGAGACGACCGGTAGCAGCTCCTCGAATCGCTCCAATTCGGGAAGCGATACTGCAACGACTAGTGCCACCCACGTGACCACTAGTTCAGAAACAACCCCGAGTGTGAGTTCCTCAACCCACACAACGGCTAGTGAGCCGTTACCCGTTGTGTCTCAATTGATCAACACAACCTTTCCAACGCTCACAACTGGCACACTCCCTGTCACTCCTGATTTAGTCACCACGCTAACGACGTCGTTTCGCTCAACGACGTCTAATCCGGTCGCCCGGCCCGCTCAGCCGACGACTCCCAAAGCAGTGACTACCTCTGGATCGACAACTACCCAGTCAACAACGTCGTCTGACCGTCAAACGCCAGTCACGGTCTCTACAGCTACCCCACGAACCGGCCTCGCTACCGTGCTTTACATTAACGCGGAAACTGGTCGGCCGATTGCAAGTGAAGCCTTTACCGGTACCATCGGGGAGGACATCCCCTTTGACACGTACCAGTACATGGCTAATCTTCAGCAACAAGGGTACTACGTGACCAGTAATGGCACGAACGGCGACGCTCAGTTCCAATCGACACCTGGGGTCTACAAAGTCCTCATGCGTCAACAGGCACAATCTGCTAATCCAGTTGGGACAACTGCTCAGTCCCAACAAACACCCCGTTCTCAAACAACTGTGACGGAAACCACGCCTCATCAGTCCGGTGCTACACCAGCGCCAGCAACCACGACGCACCATCGGACTCGGCTCAAGGCCAAGAAACTAGAACGCGTTGCATCGCAACCCGCCGTCATGGATGACACGGATGCGATTTTAAGTAGTGCTGCTGGCACACTCAGTGACGATAGCCTGATTCATTCCCAATTGGGCGCGTTCTTTGTCAGCATTTCCGGCAAAATCAACTTTGGTTATCCCGTAAGTTGACCCGCCGAACGTAAAATACTTATCCAATCTGGATCGAAAAAACCACGTGGCAGCGATCAATTGGGCGTGAACTTCCACCTAATTTTGCGCAAACACGTGTTTTTTCATTGTCTAACTAAGTTGAGAGGTGAATCAGAACGATGTACACATTCTACGGCCAGCCAAAGTTCGCTTTGGCTGATTCAAAAACCGCCATCGGTTACGAATTATTCATCCGTGAATATCAAGGTGATCGGTGGACCTTACCAGATAACTTTGACACGATCACATCTGCGACGATTGAAACGCTACTCAACAAAACGGTTCAAAAGCTACCGACCACGACGACCCTATTGTCCTTTAACCTAGAACAAAATCAGTTTGTGGATCCCGAGTTTGCAGCAATGGTCGCACGGATTCAAGCAACGACCAGTATCAACATCTACACCGAGTTGACCGAACGCAAGAATCCTAATGTAACCGATGAGCAATTGTTCGAAGCTGCAGAACGGTTCGAACGGCTTGGCCTACTCGTCTGCATTGATGATGTTGGGACGGCGTACAACACCCCAAGCCTAGTGGGGAAGCTTGACGAATACGTAGACGAGTACAAATTCGCGCTCCAAAACCTTCGCCCCTTCAAAACGATCCAAGCGGTTGTGCCACAAATTAAGTATTGGTACGCGCAGGCTAGCAAGTTATGTAAGACGCTGGTAATTGAAGGAATTGAATCTAAGGAAGAACTTGAATTTTTACAACAGTACTTTCCCTGTGATATTGTGCAGGGGTACTACTTGGGCAAACCAAGTCTTCTAGAAATCTAACGGTTGGGTTATCCACTAACTTAACGGCAAGTTGACCACCCGACCTCAGTATACAAAAACGTTTATCACCGACTAACCTCAGTGATAAACCGTTTTTTAATTTTTGTAATCTATTGGTGATCATTCAGCCTGCCGCTGTAAGGTTTTACCTCGTAATGTAATGGCGTTACGCCCGTTATGCTTAGAGGTATACAAGAATTTATCAGCCCGTTTAAACGCATCCAAAGCCGTTTTGTCGTTCGACTGCACCCGCTCCTCACCCATCGAAACGGTGCAGGAAAACGGCGCGCCTTGGTCGAACTGAAACGTTAACTGACTCACACTATCTTGAATGTGGCGCGAAATGCGCTCGGCTTCGCTTGAATCTTCGGCAATCGCCTGCAAAATAATCGTAAACTCCTCGCCACCGGTTCGATAAAGACTTGCTTCATAAGGGAGTTTAGCAACCACGTCCTCAATACACGCAGCGATTTGCTTCAAAACCGTGTTCCCCATTAAATGACCATAGGTATCATTGATATGCTTAAAGTGATCAACGTCCATCGCATAGATCGCATAACGTTTACCAGATTGCCGAAACTGGATGAACCGCGCTTCGAGGTCACTGCTAAACATGCGAAAATTACGTAATCCCGTCAAACTATCGTACTTCGCTTCGTGTTCAAAGAGCATTGACGTTGCCGTCATCTTGCTTAATCCACGACTATACTCATAACTCACAACCGATAGAATTAACATTGCGACCAGTTGTCGAACCCAAGATTCAACATCTTGTCCTGGTAACGTTAACGCAGCAATTCTTAAAACAAGCGCCGTAACAGTCACAAACGCCACGGCATTGACCCATCGCAATTCAAATATCTGTTTCGCAAATTGATGAATCCCAATTTCGACCAGTACTAGCACCAAGAATAACCCGAACGCCACCGCATTAAACGTACTCATCGCGCTCGATAGCCATAGCGTGGTTAAAACTAGTGTTGTTCCTAATTGCCACTTAGAGCGAACTTGCATCGTTAACCCGTACAACGCAATAATTTCCAGGTTCATGTACGACCAGTGCATCCCCACAAACTCCTTGGATAGAAAGAAGTTTGACCAAGATTCACCGAACAAAAAGAGCATGACAATAATCCCAAACATAATTTGACAAGCTGTTCGGTGTTTTAAAATAAATTCATTTTTAGACTGTTCCTTGATCCAGATAAATACGGAGATCAAGCCCAACAACACGATGATATTCGTCACCACGGTGGACACGTAGGAAACCGCCACTAATTGAAAACTCATAGATTAATGTTCCTTTGCTTATGAAATTGAGCACTTACTCACAACGTTTAGCATACCATATAACCGATGGTAAGATAACCTAATCTTTCCAAACACTTCACGTCCCAGTGTATAATTAAGGATAAATGCTTCAAGGAGGTTCCCATCTTGTCACACTTTTCTCGTCGTAAATTACTGGGCTTTCTCGGTGCGCTTTTAATCGTCGTTTTAGCGCTGTGGGGCTGGCAAACTTACTCTCGCCATCATCAGCTAAGCGCCTTTAAGCAACAACATCCCGCCGAAAGCAGCATCGTGATTGGTACCGCCCGCATCACGCCATTTAAAAATCAAATTACAGTGCCCAAATCCGCAACTGGCAGCCAACCGGTTCATTTTCAATTGGCACTAACAACGCCTCGAAATTCTGCTAGCCACCGGGTTGCCGCCCTGACTTTTCAGACAACCAATGCCAAAGCGCAGTTGCAGTATCGCTACAAAGCTCAAACCGTTCATATTAGTGTTCGCCAGGGTGCGGCTCAGTTGACGAATGCCTATGATTTGAATAGTAGTGGCAGTAAGTTATTGCTGACGCATCAACAGTTTAACGGTGCGCCCTCCGCTCGGGTGAAGACGCAGTTGCGAACTGAGGCTAAGCGGTATGAGAGTCACCTGAATTGGATTACTCGGAATGTGTTGTCGTTTGAGAATCTGCGGTTGTTGGCGGAGCGTGTTTCGGGGAAGTAGTGTTTGTTGGTGTGCGTGGCGTTAAAAAACAGGTGATGGGTTGGCATCATCTGTTTTTGAGGTTTTAAGTTTGCTATGTGCGGTTTTAGATTGTGGTATTTCTTTGTTGATATCGATGAACTGCTTTTCTGTCCTCGAGCCGAAACCTACTCCACAAGGCAGAGCGCTATGTGTAAGGTGACTTCAGTAAAACCGCCCAAAAACCGGGCGCTTTCACTGAAGTCACCTTACACGCCGCTCTCTAATCGCCTTGTTCCGCACTCTAAATCTTTTGTTCCACATCCCCAATTTCCACTTTCAGCACCTTACGCACCCACGGGAACTTGGCCTTCATGGCGTCGAATTCGGCACCGTCTTCGATGAAGCTGCCCTTGCCGTGAATGTGGAAACCGGCGCCTGGACCTTGGGTGCCTTCAACTTCTTTAGTGCCTAACGTTAACGTCACGGTGTTATCCGCTTCAAAGTCGTGTTCGATACTGCGCATGCCGGCTGCGGGGGCCAACAAGTAGCCGTCCTTGACCGTTAAGTAGGACATCCAAGTGTTCACGATGCTAGCTGGTGCTGCGTTGATCGTTACGATTGTCACAACACCTTCATGTTTGAGTACTTCTTCAAATTTTTCGTTCATCTAAAAATGCCTTCTTTCCAATGTTTGTACCAAACGAACATCAGTACCCTTTCAGTATATCAAATATAGCAATATAAAACGATTAAAAAACAGACTATTTTATATTATAATTTTATATAAATTGAGGTGACCTACTTTGAAAATGATTATCGCGCCCGCTAAGAAAATGGTGATCGATACTGACACGTTTGCGGTGTCGAGCCAACCGCAGTATTTAGCTGAAACACAACAAATTTTAGACGTCTTACGCCAGTTTGATTATGAGGCGGCCAAGACCCTTTGGCACTGCAGCGACAAGCTTGCACGCCCCAACTACCAATGGTTGCAGCAAATGGCACTTAACGACCATCAAACGCCAGCGCTTCTCAGCTATACCGGCATCCAGTACCAGTACATGGCCCCCGACCTCTTCACGGCGCCAGCCCTCGACTACGTTCAGGACAACTTGCGCATTCTCTCCGGCTTTTACGGGATCCTCCGTCCCTTCGATGGCGTGGTTCCTTACCGGCTCGAAATGCAGTCGGTACTATCCGTCAACGGCACACCAAACCTATACGCCTTCTGGGGTGATCGCCTTTACCAGTCGCTAAACTTCAACGAAGGTCCCGTACTCAACCTTGCGTCACAGGAGTATGCTAAGGCAATTCGGCCGTATTTAAAACCAGGTGAACGCTTAGTCGACGTTGTTTTCGGCAGTCTCGTTGATGGTAAATTAAAAACTAAGGCCACTCTCGCCAAAATGGCGCGTGGTGAAATGGTCCGCTTCATGGCGGAACATCAAGTCAATGACGTTGCCGAGGTGACTCAGTTTGATCATCCCGACTACCGGTTCGATGAAGCGACCTCAACCGAGAATCACTTAGTCTTTATTCACAACTGATCACACACAAATAAACGACATCACGACTTCCGAAGCTTACGGAATCCTGATGTCGTTTATTATATGAACCGCAAACCAAGGCCACCCAGAATCGTAAGCATCCGCAACTAATTGAATTTAGCGTTGTTCATGCTTCTCAGCAACCGGATCAAACAGCTTCACCGGTCGGCCAATGTAATAGCCTTGAATAATATCACAGGGATAGTACTGTTGCACAAAGTCTAATTCGGCAGCCGTTTCGACCCCTTCAATCGCCAACACTTTATGGTGTGATGCGGCTAGCTCATACCAGTATTTTAGCGCCGGCTCAACCGCTTTGATGTCGTTAAATGGCCGCAAGTTTTGCAGGGCAAACTTGTACTCGTCAACGTAATCATCTAATTGCATCACCAGATTGGTTTGATTATCACCAGTCCCAACATCATCAACGCAAACCAGCAACCCGAGATGTTTAAAATACTGACTGGCGCAAATCAGTTGGTCTGCCGTGACCGTTGGACTATTCCGTTCCGTTAATTCGGTAAACAACCGAATCGACGTCTGTGCTTGAACGCGCGCAACCATCTCCGCATACTGTGGATCAATAAACTGCGTCTGTTCAAGATTAAACGACAAGAGCGTCGTTTCTGCTGGTAAAATTTGTAACGATCTTAATAGTAGCGATTCCAACGTCGTCGCTGAAATGGCTTCAAAATCCTCTGGGAGGATCCAATGGCCGTCACGATACTCACGAATAAACAGTTCGTACCCGATTGCCAGCTCCTGCCCCTCAGTCATCGAAAACTTTGACTGTCCAAAAAAAGTGAACACCGCACTTCACCCCTTAACGGCTCACTACGAATGAGTTTTGTTAGATTTCACCAATTCTACACTAAAATTATACTTTTTATCGTAACCGGTTACAACCGTCATTTTATGACTAGTCGCCGTTATTTAACCGAATTATTGTATAAACGTCCTCGTATATGCCTTTTTGTAGCAAAATTTATGCATAATCAATCGATTTTAATTTCACTGTCTCTTTACAGTTATCATTTCACACCCGAACGATTAGGCTATTCATTCAAATTTCGTTTGTATTTAAGTAATCTATTATCATCATCATTTATATTAGCTTCATAATGTTTGGCGTATCGTTAATTAACTATCATAATATAATACTCGCAACACTTTCACGGTTTTTCAGTAATATACAATCGCTTGATTCCTCAAATAACAAAAAAGTAAAGGCCCCGCTGGATTCCGAATCGAAATCCGCAGGGCCTTCACTTTTTGCGTCCTTTAACACTTAGTTGTCATCAAATGATATTACTTCTCATCCTTCCGACGCCGTTTGCCAGCTAAACCCAAGGCTGCTAATAAGCTAGCTAACCCAAGGCCAATCAAACCACTCGTTTGCGTTTGATCATCGCTAGTTTGTGGAAGCGTTGCTTGACCATCGGCATCAGTCGTAGCGTTCGCATCCGATTGTGATTGTAACTCATCGGTTGCGGTTGCAGTGGCGTTGGCCTTAGTCGTTACTCCGGTTGACCGTCCAGTTGATGTGCTATCAACCGTATCAGCTTCAACCGTGTTGTTCAACGTGGCTTCACTGTCGTTACCTTGACCCGTTGTCTTAACAGTTTGACCACTCTTGGTTGCTGAAGTGGTCTTGCCTGACTTAACGGTCGTATCGTTAGCTTGGTCGGTCGTAGTTGCATTTGGCGTGGTACCCGTTGTCGCGTTTGCATCACCATCAGTTGTTGCATCGTCAGGCGCTGCCGGTACCGTGGCAACCGGAATAGCAACTGTTCCTTGCGTCGTATTGCCGTTAGCGTCCGTTACCATCACGGCTAACTTAGAAGCGCTCATGCTTACTGGTAAGTTCGTAAACGTGAATTTACCATCCGTCCCGGCGGTTACCGTGTGACTCGTGCCATTGCCATCGGTGATTGTCACCGTAGCACCCGGCGTGGTCGTCCCAGTCACCGTGGCAGTGCCGTTGTAGTTAGTCCCATCAGGCAACGTCAGTGCTGGCGCTGCAGGAACCGTCACCTTAACTTCACTGTGGTTGCCAGCAGCATCCGTAACCGCCACCGTCAACTCGCCACCATCGGTAGAAACAACCACGTTTGGTAGTGTAAATGCACCGGCATCGTCGGCGACAACCGTGTGGACGTTACCGTTAGCATCCGTTACCGTGACAGTTGCGCCAGGAGTGGTCGTTCCGCTGATCGTCGTAGCGCCGTTGGTATTTACCGCTGGACTCGTTGTGATTGTTGGAACACCAGCTACCGTAACTTCAGTTGCAGCGCTGTTACCATCCTTATCGGTCGTCGTAATCGTCAGCTTACCGCCATCTGTACCCGTTGGCACATCAACCGTGTAGTTGCCGTTGTCGTCAACTGTGGCTGGATACTGGTTGCCGGCTTCATCGGTAACAACCACTGTGTTACCCGGTGTCGTTGTCCCGCTGATTGTCGTCGTGCCATCCGTATTCTTGGCTGGATCAGTGGTTAAGGTTGGCGTGCCGGCAACATCGACTTCGGTACTCTTACTGTTACCATCCGTATCGGTCGTCTTGACCGTTAACTTACCACCATCGGCATCCACTGGGACATCGACCGTGTAGTTGCCGTTATCGTCAACTGTGGCTGGGTATTCCTTGCCGGCTTCATCAGTGATGACAACCGTGTTACCTGGGGTGGTTGTCCCACCAATCGTTGCCGTACCGTTGTCGTTCGTTACTGGGTTAGTGGTCAAGGCAGGGGTCCCGGCGACATCTACTTCGGTACTCTTACTGTTACCATCCGTGTCAGTCGTCTTGACCGTTAACTTACCACCATCGGCATCTACTGGAACGTCGACCGTGTAGTTACCGTTATCGTCAACTGTTGCTGGATATTCCTTGCCGGCTTCATCAGTCACAACAACTGTGTTGCCAGGCTCTGTCTTGCCCGTTACCGTCGTTGTGCCATCGATGTTCTTGGCTGGGTTCGTCGTTAACGCTGGCGTACCCGCGACATCTACTTCGGTACTCTTACTGTTACCATCCGTGTCAGTCGTTTTGACCGTCAACTTGCCACCATCGGCATCTACTGGGACATCGACCGTATAGTTACCGTTATCGTCAACCGTGGCTGGGTATTCCTTGCCGGCTTCATCAGTTACAACTACTGTGTTACCTGGTTTTGTCGTACCCGTTACCGTTGTCGTGCCATCAATGTTCTTGGCTGGGTCAGTCGTTAATGCTGGCGTACCCGCAACATCTACTTCGGTACTCTTGATGTTACCGTCCGTGTCAGTCGTCTTGACCGTCAACTTGCCACCATCGGCATCCACTGGGACATCGACCGTGTAGTTACCGTTATCGTCAACCGTGGCTGGGTATTCCTTGCCGGCTTCATCAGTTACAACTACTGTGTTACCTGGTTTTGTCGTACCCGTTACCGTTGTCGTGCCATCAATGTTCTTGGCTGGGTCAGCCGTTAATGCTGGCGTACCCGCAACATCTACTTCGGTACTCTTGCTGTTACCGTCCGTGTCAGTCGTCTTGACCGTCAACTTGCCACCATCGGCATCCACTGGGACATCGACCGTGTAGTTACCGTTATCGTCAACTTCGGCTGGGTATTCCTTGCCAGATTCGTCAGTGACTACCACTGTGTTGCCTGGCTCTGTCGTACCCGTTACCGTCGTT